>NZ_KV796806.1:21362-76952 GCF_001809235.1 Corynebacterium sp. HMSC072A04
CCCTCGGTCTTGCCAGCGTCGTCGCCGGCCTCGCCGCCACCGTTCTCGGTGCCAGTGGTGGTGTCGGTGTTGTTGGCCTCGGTGATGGCGTTGATGGCGTCGTTGACGGTTACGTCAGTGTTCTCCTCCGCGTTGGCGGCGGTGGCGCCAGCCAGTGCGAGGGAGCTCGCCAGAGCGGCAGCGGTGAGGTTGCGGGAAATGCGCTTCATATTATTTCTCCTGGGAATAGATCGGGGACGTCTTATGAAAGTGAAAAGCCGTCATCAGGCGATGTTCGTTATCGCTTACTGAATTCGACCTCCCACATGCTAACGAAGGCCGGAAAAGGATTGGTCAAACTGTGAAAGGTTATATGGGTATTCCATGACAGCTGCCAAGGGCTTATCAGCGCGCAATAATGTTTGCTGGCGCGGTTATGGCGCTACAAAAACGCGAAAAAGACTGTATGGCGGTGGTGCGGTCGGAGAGAAGGCGTGGGGTAGGTGCTGAGGATGTTGACAGGCGTTACACAGGGGATCTGTGAAAGTCTCCGGCGGCGGAGAGTGCATTTATTGAGTGAAGCGCAACATATCGCCGTATTGTTATGAGAGAATTCACACACGTGATATCCCTAAGGAGAACTCATGCAATGGACAAAAGTCGGCGCGAGCCTCGCCGCTGTTGTCGCAGCAGCTGGCCTGACCGCATGCGGAGGAGATGGATCCGGTGATGCGGCGGATGTTGATTTCATCAGTACCAACTCCACCGAACCCCAAAAGCCGCTCATTCCTGCAGATACCAGCGATGTGCCGGGTGCAACGCTCATCGACCTCATCTACTCGGGACTCGTGTACTTCGATGAGAACGGTGAGGTGCACAATGACCAAGCAGAGAGCATCGAGAAGACCGATGACGTGACGTACAAGGTCACGCTCAAGGAGGATGCGGTGTTCTCCGATGGCTCCCCGGTGCGTGCCCAGGACTACGTCGATACGTGGAACAACGCCGTAAAGAACGCCATGCTTTCTGCCTATTTCTTCGAGCCCATCAAGGGCTACGAGGAAGGAGCAGAGAGTATGGAAGGGCTCAAGGTTGTCGATGAGAAGACGTTCACCATTGAACTTGATGAGCCCACGGCGGATTTCGAGACGCGTTTGGGTTATTCCGTCTTTTTCCCCATGCACGAATCAGCCTTCGATGACATCGACGCCTACGGCCAAAACCCAGTGGGAAGTGGCCCTTATAAGCTGCAGGAATGGAACCATAACCAGAATGCGATACTCGTTCCCAACGAGAAGTATGAAGGTGACCGCAAGGCGCAGAACGATGGTCTGAACTTCGTTTTCTATGCCGACGCCAGTGCGGCCTATGCTGACTTGCTTTCGGGGAACCTCGATGTTTTGGACTCGGTCCCGTCCTCGGTCATGGCCAACTTTGAAACTGATCTCGGCGAGCGCGCAGTGAACGAGCCTGCTGCAATTTTCCAGTCCATTACTATCCCCGCCGGGGATGAGAACTTTAGCGGGGAGGCGGGGGCGTTGCGTCGACAAGCACTGTCCATGGCCATTGACCGCGACGAGATTACCCAGACCATTTTCCAAGGGACGAACACTCCGGCGGTGGATTTCACATCGCCTGTGCTTAACGACGGTGCCACAGACATCCCCGGCAACGACGTCCTGACCTATAACCCGGACAAGGCGCGCGAGCTGTGGGCCAAGGCGGAGGAGATGAAGCCATTCAAGGGGCCGTTCACCGTGGCGTACAATTCCGACGGTAGTCACAAGGAGTGGGTCGATGCTGTCGTGAACTTCATTCGAAACACCCTTGATATTGATGCGCAGCCAGCGCCGTATCCGGATTTCAAATCGCTACGCGATGAAGTCACGAACAAGACTATCGAGGGTGCGTTCCGCACCGGCTGGCAGTCGGTATACCCGTCGCCGTCGAGTTTCTTGGAACCGTTGTATGCCACGGGTGCTGCGACTAACGACGCTGACTATTCCAACCCCGAGTTCGATTCGCTTCTGAAGAAGGCCGCCGCGGCAGCTAACGAAGAGGAGAGTGTTGAGCGGGTCAATGATGCCCAAGCGGTGCTCATGAAGGACCTTCCAGCAATCCCGCTCTGGTACACCAACTCCACTGGTGGCTACTCCGAGCGTGTCGATGACGTGATCTTTACGTGGAAGTCGAAGCCGCTGTATTACAAGGTAACTCTGAAGTAGATCGATACACGTCCTGCTACGTGAAAAGCGCTCCTCAACGATTGGTGGTGAGGAGCGCTTTTCTTAAGCGGGCGGAGCTGTTAGAAAGGCAGCTTAATGCCCAGGGACTTTGCCACGTTCGGAGCGACAGCAGCGATGGCGCCGATGACGCCCAGGACAGCAGTGACGATGGCTGCGATGCCAAGATCGGTCGGCTCGCCGTCCTTGGAGCTGAGGGCTTCATCAAAGGAGCTGGACTCATTGGTGCCGGTCGGCGCCTGCGAAGGCTCATCCGCTGGCTCTGCGGGCTTCTCCGTCGGGGTGGTCGGCGTTGTCGTCGTCGACGTCGTCGAGCTCGGCGGGTTCTTGGCCAGAGACTCCTTGATTTCAGCGGCTGCGGTGTCCTGCTTGCCACAGGCAGCGGCGTTGTCCTTGGCAATCGCCATGACCTCGGCGCGGTCGAGGGTCAATTCTTCATTGTCAGTGGCGCGCCAGAGTCCGAATTCCTCCTGCTTGAAGGTGTGCTCGGTGTCCTCGATGGTGGTGGTGAACTCTTCGGCTGGAGCCCAGCAGAAATTGATCTCGGTAGCCGAGGTGTTGGTGGCGTTTGTTGTGGACTCGTCGGCGGTGGCGATGGTCGAGCCAATAACACACAGAGAGCCTGCCAGGGCGGTGGTGGCGAGAGCGAGTGAAGCCTTCTTCATGGGATTCTCCTAGAAATAGAGCGAAGGAAAGTGAAAGATAGAAAACCCTTGGTGTGCAGGGGCTATTCAACTATATTAACGCTACCTCAAGCGCTAAGCACAAAACCGCGAGAACCGCGTTCCTCCAGGCTCTTCAAGGTAAGGCCTGGAGGCACGCGGGGAACGCGGCGCAGGGACTCTTAGATAAAGAACTTGCGGCGGGCGGCGAAAGCACCAGCTGCAATCATGGCTGCGATGGCCAGTGCGGCGAGGCCACGAGCAACGGTGTTGGAACCGGTCTCAGCGGAGATACCGCGCGACTGTACCTGGGACTTCTCGGCGGTGCTTTCGGCAACCTGACCACCCTGGGCGATGACCTCGTCCTTGTTCTCCTTGAGCATCTGCTCGGAAGCGGCCTTCTCCTCGGCACTCGGGGCGTCGTTCTGGGCTGCCTCCTGGGACTTCACGTAGGTCTTGCCGTCCTTGGCCAGGTACCAGGTCACGCCACCGATAACGAGGGCGGCCGGCAGAGCCAGCCATGCCAGCTGCTTGGCGTCGAAATCGGAATCCTCGGCGGAACCGGCCGGGGGCTGGGAGCCGCCCGTCGGATCGGTCTCTCCAGAAGGAGGAGTAACAGGCTTGTCCTTGTCCTCACCGGCCCCCGGATTCTCGTTGCCGGTCTCGGGCTTCTCGCCGCCAGCCTCCGGCTTCTCCGGGTCATTCTTAGGAGCATCGCTGCCGTTGTCGATCGGGTAGTCAACCTGGGACGGGCCGGCCGGCGCCGGGTCTGGGTTGGCCGGTGCAGGGGCGTTGTCCTGAGAGTCCTCATCAACCGGGGCTGCTGGATCCTCGGCGGGGTTGTCGGCGGGGGCTTGCTTTTCCTGCAGGCGCTCCCATGCAGCTTGTGCCTGTTCTGCGGTGAGGGAGACGGAGCCCAGTGGATTGGTGCTCTTGTAGGTGCCGTCAGCCTGGCGCTGGTAGGTAGTGCCATCGAGTTCGAACTCAGCCGGCGCCGGAATCTGTGCAGAGGCAACGGCGGTGCCGCCCAGTGCGAGGGAGCCAGCCAGTGCGGCTGCGGTCAGAGTGCGGTGGATGCGCTTCATGTGTGTCTCCTAGTGGGTTTGTGAGAGGTAGTTCATCAGACCAGAACCACAATAGTCACAATTCTCACATCAGTCACAGGGGTTACAATGTGGTAATCCGCAACTTTCGGGATGGAAGTCCCGCCACGCATGCCGAGTGTTCGATCGCTACGGGGTATCGTGCTGGGGGTTAAAGCGGCTGGTCATTGCCTAAGAGTCGTGGCTAATGTGGTCCTGCTGGTTGTGCGAATGTTCGACAATGACCTGCGTAAACAGGCATCCCCCCGTTATTGGGTAAAAACAGGCGGAGCCTAGTTCTGGGGCGCAGTCTCAGGTGCGGTTGTTACGCCCTCAAACTGCCAGCCCACCACCGCGTTGCGCACTGCAGAAGCCAGTGGGTTGGCCGGCTGAATGCAGCTGATGGTGAGCAAGCGGCCGGGTTTGGCATCGGTGCCCCAGATGCTCTCGTCCTGCTCAAGGCCCTCCTTGGAGGGATCGTGCAGATCTGTTGCGGTATACACCAGCCACTGCTCGCCGGAATTCTGCGTGCGCAGATACAGCTTGTCGCCCACCGCAGCCTTGTGCTCATCGGCGCGGCCGTCGTAGAGGTTATTGAATACCGCCGGCACACCCGCGCCCGTGTGACCAGCAATGACCACGATGTCCGGCGAGTCCGTTCCGGGCAGCGAATAGGGCTTGTCCTCTGCGGTATAGGTACAGGCCTTATTCATGGAGTCCGGGTTGATCTTATTGTCCTTGACCCGGCAGGAACCTTCCTCGAATTTTGCGCGCACATCAATCGCTGGGATGTACATCTCCACCGCGGGGGAGGGCTCGATGACGGTAGCAGGCTCCGTTGCTACTTCTGTGGGCTGCGGTGCGGGTGTGTCTGGTTCCTGATTGAGCTTGAGCGCGGCGATAATGCCGACCAGCACCACCGCCACAATGGCTACGAGGTGGAGGCCACGGCTGTCGCTGGGCTTGCGATGGCGCGCTGTGACCTGGTTTGACCGGCGTCGTGGGCGGTGGGGCTGCTGCTTGGCGACGGCCCCCGCGCGGCCGTACGAGGAGCGGCTTCGGCGGCGGGCGCGTTCTGCGCGGAGATCGATGCGGATTCCCTCTTCCGGCAGACGGTAGTTATCGCGCCGCGCCGAGTAGCGAGAATCCATGGTGTGCTCCTGAGGGATAGATGATTAGAAAAATACAGTACTACCCGACGGCAAGCTGATAGCGCAGCGCATAGGTGATAAGCCAGTGGGTGGACATGAAGTGGCCGTCGACAAGCTGCGGCCGCGCGCTGGCCACCAAGGCTTCGGCGCGCGGCAGGGCCGAGGCGTCGAAATGCTCGGCGAGCTCAACAATCATCCACGCCCTTGTGAGTGCCAGGCCGTAGAGATGGGCTAAGCGGCCATCGGTCGGGTCGAGTACTTCTGGGATATCGGTAAGGAAATCCAGTGCTTCGGCGCGGTGGGGGAGGAAACCGTCGAACCACTGCGGGAAGTCCGGGAGAACGCGCGACATGAGCAGAGCCTCAGATAATCCGTTAGAGAGGAAATCGTGCCCGGACAGCTCCCACTCGAGTGGGTAGGCGCGGTCATCGCCGAAAAGGCGAACCGCAGCCTTGCGCACCGAATCCGCCAGCGAATCCTGCCCGATCTTCTCCGCGGCCTCGAGGATGAGGAAAAGGTTGAAGGCGGTATTGGAGTGCATGCCGTGGAGTACTGGTTGGTTGAGTGAACCGAGCCAGTCGTGGCAGTGCTGCGCGGTGAGCTCGACGAGCTTGTCCATCGATTCGCTGGGACGGATGGAGGCTAGTTGCAACAGCCAAGCGCGCCCGTAGGGCATCTCATACCCGGGGTGTTCGACAAGGTAGTTGTATTCGATGGTGAGGGCTTGGGGGCTGAGGCGATCGTCGAGGAGCGTGGCAAGACTGGTGGGAGACTTGGGCCCGAGCATGGTATCCAACAGCGCCCCGGAATACTGCATGTGGACGCTGGAATGCCAGTCGAAACAGCCGTAGAAACTGGGGTGCAGCTCGCGTGGGCGCACGGTGCAATCATCAGCTGAGCTGCTCGTGTGGTGCATTGCGGCGGGAAATTCGCGCTCGAGGGCGTCCACAATTGTCTCCGCCCAGGTTTTGGCCCAATTCTCTAGCGTGGTCATGCGTCAAGTATGACAGAGACCCCGGACATCTATCACGACCTGCAGTTTCGTGGTTGTGTGCTACAGGGAAAGTGCAGCCTTCAACTGCGGGAGGAAAAACTCTGCTGCTTTAGCAAGCCCAGCCACCGCCGCGGTGACGAGAGCAACGACGCCACCGGCTGCGAGCAGGGAGAGGCGCTTTTCTTTCGCGTCAATCTGTTCAAGTTCGTGCTCATGCTCGTCGCGCAGCGCGTCTTTGACGTTGATATCCATGTTGAACTCGCCCCATGCCTGGGAGGCGGACCGATATTCCTCTTCGGCTGCTTTTATCTCTTCCGCTGAAGCGCCGGAGTTCTTTAGCTCTTCCAGCTTGAGGCGGGCGTCTTCAGCGTTCTGCCACATCTCTTTAGCCCGGGCTTCATCTTCTTCAGATGGCTTGTACTCTTCGGCCCCGTCTGCCTTGCTGCTAAATGCGCTGAAGCAGTCTTCGCGCAAGCACCGAGAGGATTCCACGTTGAGCTCCTGTGCCGTCGCAGTAGGAACCGCTACGAGGCCTGCGGCGATGACTGTTGCCATTCCAAGGCCGGACCGGCGATGCCACGAATTCATAGAAGTCTCCTTCAATAGGGAAAGTAGGGAAGCGGCTTTACTGTATCGCGGGACGCGTCCGAGCGCTGAAAAATGGGAGGGTTCTGTTGGTCAACAAACCATTCTTTCCTGACTGTATAGCCAGAATTCGGCTGGTAATTTTCGAGGCAGTCGAACAAAGGAGCGATTGTGTGAGTTATTGTCTTAGCTTCTTTCTAATGTGTAAAGCAGACATTTGAAGCGTTGGGGAATCGGTTCATTGTGGGGCGCAAGGGTGTCCACAGCATAGGATGCAGTTCACAGAAGAGGACTGCTGCACAACTCACGAGGGGGAGCCATGAGGTTCTTAGAACAAAAGCCGACAACTTTTAGTAAAGGGCAGATACATCGAATAGGCAGTGCGCTGCGCGCTGGGAAAGAGATCGATGAGGGGCTATACCGGCTCATATTGGTTCAACAGTCTGCCTTATGCGACCATCTTGAGTCCTTGGCCGTATCAGCATTGAGTAAATCGGGTGTGCCACTGGAGCGTTCGACAAATGCCGTTGTGGAGCCGGATTCGAATCGTTTCTTCGTAGGATCGAGGGTTAAGACCCGGCCAGTGCTTGTTGAGAAACTAAGGAGAATGCCGAGCTTTCCGCTGGAGAGCATCCACGATTTTTCGGGAGTGCGAATGGACTTTGATGTCTCGCTTTCGGAGCAAACAAGAGTCGCTGAAATACTTGCCCAAGACCTTGAAGAGCAAGGCGCTGCTCGCGTCAAAATTCAGGATATGAGAGAAAAGCCGCACTCTGGGTATCGGGCGATCCATCTGCACATTTATTCTCCGGCAGGCCGTGCCGAGTTCCAACTACGCACAGCACTCCAATCACGATGGGCCAACCTCTACGAACTGGCTGGTGACTTATACGGTCGGGGCATTCGATACTTGGAGTTTGGTGAGCAAGTACCGCGGCAATTCAATACCCAGGTCCGCTCACTCCATGAGCTTTCAGACGTTGTGTACAAAGTGGAGAGGTATTTCGATGCGCTTTCCCCTCCGTTTGCCGAGCATATCCTCGAAACAGTAGGGCTGCGTGAAGCCCGTTTATTGCGGCAAAAGACTTCTACGATGTTGGATAGATTCATTAGTCGGCTCGACAAGAGATGGGCAGACAATGGGTCGGAAAGGAGCGAATAGCATGCCGGCTTTTCTCATCAAGTATCACCGCCCGACGGGTGCATTGAATGTTACCGAGTTTGGAACCTTGACTGAGGCAACTCTTGCCCGTCATGACCTTGATCAAATCAACGATGACCCCGATGTTGAACTCGTTGCTATTGGTGCTACGAACTTGGAATCCGTCCGGCACACGCATGCGCGTTACTTCTTCCGTGAGAAAACCGCGCCGCCGTACCCTTTTGTGGCTTAAGTCCGGCGGCTCTGAATAGCGCTGCGAGAAGAGATTAGCTGCGCAGGATCTTCTCCATGGCCTTGCCTTTGGCGAGCTCGTCAACGAGCTTGTCCATGTATCGAATGTTTTGTATCAGCGGGTCCTCGATGTCCTGCACCTTGTATCCGCAAACGCTCCCGGTGATAAGTGAGCGGGACGGGTTGAGATGTGGTGCCTGTTCGAAGAATTCCTCGAGGGTGACCTTCTCCTCTCGCGCCCGCTCTAAGCCCTCAACTGAATAGCCAGTGAGCCAGGAGATAACTTCGTGGAGCTCGTTGACAGTCCTGCCTTTGCGCTCTACTTTGTTGACGTAGTGCGGGTAGATGTCGGCGAAGGGCACGGAAAAGATGCGGTGGGACATAGGGGCGCAGTATATCCATTGTTGCTGGTTTAGCCGTGCCACAGCGTGGAAATGGGCATTGCCCATAGGTTCTTGCCCATTGGTAGGACGTCTTTGCCCGTATACAGGACGATTCCTGCGCGGAAGGAAGCGCCTGCAACCTGCTGAAGATAGCGCAGGCCGGCAAAGTCTTTCGGCTGGATCGACATCGCAGCTTTGACTTCGATGCCAACGATGTCCCGGGATCGCGATTCCAATACGAGGTCCACTTCTTTGCCAGTGGACGTACGAAAGTGGAAGAGGCGATAGTCAATCGAAGACCAGGCCTTCTGCTTCAAGAGCTCGTTGGCGACGAAAGCTTCACAGATACCTCCAGTGATCGTGCTGGAGATATTCATCTCCAAAGCCTCTGGATCGAGTCCTGCAAGGCTTGTAGCAAGTGCGGTATCCGAAAGAAAGACCTTGGGCTTAGAAATTGCCCGCTTCTCTAGATTGGTTCCCCAAGACGGCAACTGGTTGAGCAAGAATACGTCACTCAATGCAGTCACATAGGTAGGGACCGAGCGTTGAGGAATATCGAGCGCGCGCCCAATGTGTGCAGCTACAAGCTCCGCAGTTCCTTGTGCCGCCAACTTGTTGAGAAGATTGCTCAAGCGGTCGGGGAATTGAATGCCGTAGAGCTCGGCAGCATCCTTCGACAGTACTCGTTCAATGTAGGCGTCGAACCAGCGGTGCTGTCGCCGCCGGCTAGCATCTCTAAGCCCTGGGAAACTCGGTGTGCAGAAGAGCTGAAAGTAGTCACTCCGGGAAGGAGTAAACGTGGGATTCAGCCCTGAATCCCCTAATGACCACACCCGTCCGGCAAAGTCATCGTAGATGCCCAAGCGTTCACCCACGCTAAGGCCGTGAAGGCGGATTGTTTCTGCACGGCCAGCGAGCGACTCTTCAGCTCCTGTGAGACTGAGGAGATTCGACGACCCGGTGAGGATAAAGCGTCCTGGTCGTCGATCTTCTTCGAGTGCGCCTTTGACTGCGCGAAAGAGCTCGGGCGCGCGTTGAATTTCATCAATTGCTAGTGTCCCCTCGGGGATCTGCCTGACAAACCCGTCTGGGTCCTCTTGTGCAGATGCCAGCGAAGCGCTCTCATCAAGATTAAAGAACCTATGCTCTTTATCTTCGAGCAATTGATGAACGAGGGTGCTCTTTCCTACCTGGCGTGCGCCAGAAATGGTCAGCACAGGCGTATCCGACAGGATTTCCTCCGCCAGATCTTGTGCGTTTCTATGTAGAAAAGAATCAGTCATGACAGTCAATCTACCTGCGATGTTGCGGTTCTGCAAGGCTCTCGTTGCCGTTTTGCAAAGAACTCATTGCCATTCTGCAATTCCCGCGTTGCCGTTCTGCAAGGGGGCCGTTGCCGTTCTGCAATGCTTGCGTTGCCGTTCGATCACGCTATGAAACGCTGAAAAGAGGGCACCCCTCAGCCGTCGTAAAGCAGCGCGAGGGGTGCCCTCTGTGGCGGGGCCTGGGGGAGGGGAGCTAGTTCAGTTAGTTCCAGACGGGGGCGTCGCCAAGCTGCAGCTCGGAGTAGCGCGCCTCCGGAACGGTGGCGGAGTAGGGCTTGCCCACAGCCTCCCATTCCTGATCAGCGTTGCAACGTACGTCCTGGCCGTCAGTGTCGAGCATGGTAAAGCCCCACACCAGCTTGCCCTGGGAGTTCGCCGGCAGCGTGTACGGGCCGACCTTTTGGTCAAGCTTCCAGTGCTGCTCGTGAACGTAGGTGAAACCGTAGGTCTGGGTGAGCACCTTGGCCAGCTCGTCTTCGCCCTTGATGGAGCCGGAGATCTCGATCGTCTGCGTGCGCGCTTGGGTCACGGTGTGGCTGACCGGAACGGGCTCATCGTTGCGGTTGGCCACGCTGGTGGCATCCGTCTGCTTGAACCAGCGGCGGGTGGCGGTGACATAGGTGCCGTTCTCACCGGGTGTTGCGCAGTGAGTGCCCGGCTTGTGGTCCTCATTCCAGCGCTGGGGCAGCTCGAAGTCCCCGCCGAAGTCCGCGGCGTGGGCAACGGGAGCGGCCGCCAGCAGGCTCAGCGCAGCGAAAGCGCTCGCGGCAGTGCGCGCGATGGACTTCTTCAGCACGACTTAGCCCCAATCGTTGTTGTCGCGGGTGGAGACCTCCACGTGGCGCTCCTTCGGCAAGGTAGCGGTGAAGGTCTCACCGTTGGCCTGCCAAGTGTTATCGGAACCGCAGATGGTCTTCTGGCCCTCAAAGTCGGAGACAACCCAGCCAGCGCGCATGACGGCGGTCTTGCCCGGGGCGATGTTGTACGGGCCGACCTGCTCGCCGACCTCGTAGGACTGGGAGTCGGTGTAGCTGGAGGAGAAGGTGAAGTTGATCAGATCCAGCAGCTTGAAGTCCACGCCGGCGGAAACGTTCCAGGTCTTGGTCTTGGTTTCCTTGATGGAGCGGGTCACCGGCAGCGGCTCATCGTTGTAGTTGGAGATGGTCCAGGAGCCAGCGGAGCCGTCGAAGTAGGTGCGCTTGATCTCTACTGTCTGGCCGGTATCACCCGGGTTGGTGCAGTGCTCACCAATGGTGGTCGGGTTAGCCGGGCCCAGGTCACGTGCCGGAAGAGCGTTGGCGGCTGGGGTAGCGATCAGGCCGCAGGCGATGGCCACGGCGGCGGTGGTGGAAGCAATCTTGGTCTTGAACATGTGGGTGTACTCCTTGGATGAAAAGTAGGGAAGTGCTTAGTAGATGGTTTGGGTCGGAACAGGAAGGTTGCGGTACTCGTCCGGGGTGATGTCCTCGGTGCGGGTGGAGCCGTCCTTGCTGGTGATGGTGGCCTCCGCCCAGAAGCCGCTGGGCGCGGTGGTCTGCTTGTAGTTGGAGGTCAGGCTGTACTTTCCGTCCTTACCGCAGTGGATCTCGCGGTAGTTGATGCGGGTCATGGTGGTGCCGTACTCCACGCGCACGCGCTCACCAGGAGCCAGGTCGATGTGCTCGAGCTCAGTTCCCACCGGCATGTAGGCGCGCTTGACCGCACCCACGGACTCCAGCCAGCCCTTCGGAATATCGCCGCGGTTGCCCTGCCAATTGGTGTAGGGGGCATGCTCCGCGCCGACGACGAAATCAGTGACCGGCGCGTACTCGTAGTTGCCCTTGGACCAGTTGAGGAAGTCCGTGGAGTAGCCCGGCTTGCGGAAGGTCGGCTTTACCGCAGTGATGTCCAGCGGGTACCAGGCGCTATCGCGGCCCTCGCAGGCCTCGCCCTCCTTCGGCCAAGATGGATCGCGCTGCAGGTCCTCGGAAGGTTGCATGATCTCATCCTTCTTCGGATCCGCGATCTTCTCCAGGCTGGGGCCGGATACGGAGGTGTAGTTGCCCTCGATGGGCTTGGAATTGGCGCCCGGGGAGCGGGAAGGAATCTCCATGGCCAGGTCCGAAATCGAACCATCGGCCTTGATGATGTAGGCAAAGGCATAGCGCTCGGCCGGGCCCTTGCCGCGGATGACGTTGGCACCCGGCATGTTCTCTAGGCGGTCGTCGTTACAACCGACGAACATAGAGATGAAGTCCTTTTCCATCACGCCGTATTCCACGCGGAAGGACTCGCCCGGCTTGAGCGTGATAGGGCCGAAGGTTTCCTTCTCCTGCCAGCCGTTGCTTAGCTTCAATCCGATATCGGACTTGGCCGTGGTGTCCCACCCGGAAGGCATCGTGGCCTTGGAGTTGGCCTCAATCTTGTGGTTGGTGCCCGTTTCTACCGAAGCGGTATAGGGCACTTCTTGGTCAGTGGTGTTCTTGAACTGCAGGGTGCCGTCGCTCAAATAACGGCGGCCGGTTTCTGCGAAGTGCCACTCGGGCGTGGCGTTATCTTCGCCTGCTGCACTGCAGCTCTTGTAAAGGTTTGTGATGGGGTAGGCCTGCGGCATGGGCGGAATGCTGGCCGCCTGTGCCACGGGCGCGATGAAGGCCGCACTCGCCACCGCGGCCGTAGCCGCCAGCGGGGCGAGTGCGCGGAGTCCCTTGATGTGCACCTGGATACCGTCCTTAAAGAAGCTCAAAGAATGATGAGGAACTAATTTAATCCTGAAACAATCTTAGGTGCCAGAAGCGCACTCCTAGGAAAAGTAGGGAAAATATTTCCTAGGGCTGCCGGGAAGTTAGCGATGTCAATATGATGACTGCCAGTGTTTTGACCTTTCGTGCACCATAATTTGATTAACCCTATGTGGGGGAGTCGAAATCTATGGTTTTCAGTCAAACCTGCTGGCAGTGGGCTTCACTCAGCCCGTTTCCCACGGTGAGACTGAGGGGGCTGAAGGACCTGTCATGTCCGCATTACTCACCCTGGGGTGAGGGATGTGTGGCTGCCGCCGTGGTGGGATTGGGGCCGTGCTTGCCGACGTCCCCTTCGCCCCCCTCGTGGCCCTCACTTATGTAGGGCAGGGTGTGCGTTGGTCGATGCGAAAATGCATTCCCATCGTGCTGTTAGTAATCCACCGCCTCGCGAACAATGGGGCAGGTCATGCAGTGCCCGCCGCCGCGCCCACGGCCTAGCTCTGCGGAGCCGATTTCGACGACCTCGATGCCGGCAGCCCGCAGCTTCTTATTGGTGTGCTTGTTGCGGTCATAGGCCACCACCACGCCGGGCTCAATGGCCACGACATTGTTGGCGTCATCCCACTGTTCACGGGCGGCGGTATAAACATCCCCGCCGGTTTCGATGACTTCGAAGCGTCCAATGCCGAGTGCCTGGGCGACAACATCGAGGAAGGAGTCGGTGGGCAGTTCGACGTCGAAAGGCGCCGTGCTCGTGGAGGGGTGTAAAACGATGGGCCGGATGGTGTCGACGACCTTGGGGTAGGACGTGACCTTATCTGCATCCAGGAAGGTGAGCACGGTGTCCAGGTGCATCGAGGCGCGGTCGGCGGCCATACCGGCGATGATGATCTTCTCGGCCGCGCCTTCCTCGAAGAGCCGCATGGCCAGCTGGCTCACGCCTTGCCACGTGGTGCGCTCACCCATGCCGACGAGGACGATGCCCTTGCCAATCGGCATGATGTCACCGCCCTCTAGTGCTGCGAGTCCCGGTTCCTCATCGGTATTTCCGTACCAGAACTTAAAATCTGCCTGCGCAAACCGCGGATGATAGTTGTAGATAGCCCGGGTCAGCAGCGTTTCCTGGTGGCGTGCCGGCATACGCATGGGGTTGAGGGAGACCCCGCCATAAATCCACGCCGAATTATCGCGCGCGTACTGCGTATTGGGTAGCGGGCGCAGCGCAAAAGCGTCAGGTCCGTAGACCTCGCGCATGGCGTCGATGGTGCCGTGGCCGAGGCCCTTCGGGATTTCGGCAAAAGGCAGCCCGCCGATGAGGAGCTCCGCCAGGCGTGCGTTGGACATTTCGTTGAACCAGTGGCGCAACTCGCCGCCGATGCCCACACCGACGTTCTTATCCAGCAGCTTGAAGTCGAAGATGAAATCCCGCCCGCCTGGGGTGTCCAGGGTTTCCTCTAAGAGTTTGTGCATCTCCAGCACCTCGACGCCGTAGCTGCGCAGCTGGGCGACGAACTCCGCGTGATGCTTCTTGGCTTCGTCGACCCAGAGGACGTCGTCGAAAAGCAGCTCCGCACAGTTGCGGGGAGTCAGCCTTTCGTGTGCGAGCCCGGGTGCGCACACCATGACCTGGTGGAGCTTGCCAACCTCGGACCACACGCCCAGCGGGGGAGTTGTCATCTGCCGTGAACCTTTCTTTGCGCGCGGTGCACCGTGTCAGTCACGAGTGCAGTGAGGGGTAGCACCGCAAGGGTCAATTGTGAACTAGGTGACAATTCTAAGATAAGTTTGAACTTTTTCAAGCTCCCCGGCACTGAGGAAAGTCCACGTAAGAGTAGGTTTTGCGGCTGTGTGTATACTATTATCCGCGTTTATTCATACGTTCCCGGCGCGCGCATGGTGCGGTTCCACGCCGCGCTTGCCGACGTCCATCCCTCCATCACTGCGGCAACACCGACGCCGAAGGTCATCGTGCCCCGACCGGAAGTCGGATGAATAAAGACGGAGGGAATGAAAACTCTGCGCGAATAGTAGAAAGGGGAGATTTTCTCATGCCCTCCCACGACCCGTTGCGCGAATCCAACCCAGAGAGCTTTTGAAGACTTGTGAAGTTTATGAACTTTGTGAATTCTTTGAAGTTTATGAAGAGCTTTGAAGTTTGAAAGAGGGGCCGCGCCGCTAGGCAATGGGAAGTGGCGGCGCGGCCCCGGAGTGATAGGGAAGAAGGGTGGAGTCCCAGCCTTCCGTGTAGGGGCATCGTTGACATTACGACTGGGGCTGGACATCGTTGCGAATGATTCGAACGCGCGGGTCGAACATCCAGTTGGACGAAACGGCAAGCTAGCACGTGCTTGGTTAACAGCATTCATGAGCCACGTACTGTAAACGCATGACTCAGGATGCTTTGAAACCTATATCGGAGTTGCCCCGTGGCGAGTTCGCCTTCCCTGGCCCGCTTCGCGACGCCCTCGTCACCGCCATCCTGGACGGCACCAAAACCACTACGTCATCCTTGCTGGTTGAGCACCCGCGCGGCCGCAACCCGCGCGAGGATGTGGGCACTCTTGAGGCCGTCCTCGACTCACACGACAACGTGGTGTGCGTCATCCGCACTACCGAGGTCCAGGTCCGCCGGCTCGCAGACGTCAGTGACGAGCACGCCATCGCCGAGGGCGAGGGCTACGCCGATGCCAGTGAATGGCGCGCCGGGCACGAGCAGTTCTGGCGCTCACCCGAGTTCGTTGAATACATCGGAGAGCTAGACATCAACGATGACACTCAGGTGGTGTGCCAGCGTTTTATCGTTGATGGGCGGTATCCGGTTAAGGCATTGGAGCCGTGGGATTCCTGAAGGGACATGCCCGCGGTCTAGGCGTTTTCGTAGCTCGTGCCCAGCGGTAAGCATCTGGACTATGAATGTTCATCTAGATTTTGCCTCAAGGTCGGGGAACCTCTAGCCGCGTTAGGCAGAATGTCTCTATGCGCAATCGTCACACCGTTCTTGCTTTAGCTGCTCTTCTTTCTCTCAACGCATCTAACGCTATCGCTGCTGAATCGGACCCAGTTCAGTCGACAGTAGCGACCGGAGACGTTGTCTACTTCCAGGACATGAAGGAGTTCGAGCCCCGAGCCTGGGATGACGGTAGCCACCAAGGTGGCATCGCCTACTTGGCAACTGCCCTCGAGAATATCCGCCAAGAAGAAGGCGACCCCATTGTCGCCTTTGGTGGAGAACTTGCTGCCGGCAGCCTATTCGGCTCAGTCTTTCGCGGTGAGCCATTCGTAGAGGCTTTTAACGAACTCGGTGTGGACGTTGGCAACTTTGGCAACCACGACTTTGATTACGGCGTGGACCATACTCGTAGCCTTATCGAAAAGGCTGAGTTTCCGTGGATTTCCAGCAATCTGACTACCCAGAATGGCGAGCCGATCAGCGAGGATGGGACCACCTTCACTGCTAAGTCCGGCGACCTCACCATCGGGTTTGTTTCTCTTACTGCTGACCTTGATCGAACGGTAGCTGCCAAGGACGTCGTGATGGGGGACTTCGCTGAATCCGCACGCGCCGGGGTTAACAAGCTCCAAGAAGAAGGCGTCGATGCAATCGTTTTGCTCAGCCAGATTTCAAAAGAAGACACCACTCAGGTGATGGAGCAGATTCCCGAGCTTGCAGCAGCGCTGCGTGAAGAAAACGAGGCACAATCACCGGAAGAGGTAACCTACACCGCAGATCGTCGGCCGATTGTCGCACCGCGCGCTGATTATGGAACTTTGGTTCACCTCGACATCACCGTTGACCGTTCCACGCAGAAGAGCACAGTGAAGGTGGTGAACCATCCGGTCAATCCATCGCTTAACGCTAACGAAGAGTGGAAGGCGCGCAGCGAGAAACTCTACGGCGAATTAGACCGTCAACTGGGCGAGCAACTTGGTACCGCGACGCAAGCTCTATCAAAAGCGGAACTAGGTCCGTTGGTAGCGGACGCGTACCGCGAACATTTCGATACCCAGCTCGGATGGCAGAACGGTGGCGGCCAGCGTGCTGACATGAAAGAAGGGACCTTGACCCGTCGCGATGCGCAATCGGTGCTTCCTTTCGGTAACTCACCAATCGCGATTCAAGCAACAGGCGCACAGATCAAGGATGCACTGGAAAAGGGTATTGAATCCAACCCGGACGGTGGAAACGGCTTCCCGCGAACTGCCGGATTCACGTTTGATTTCAACGCATCTGCGCCATTGGGTGAGCGCGTCACGGCGATAAAGCTCGATGATGGCACGTCAATGGACATGAATGCCACCTATTCACTAGCCATTAGCAACTACGTGGTAAACGGTGGCGACAAGATCGATTCATTCAGCGATGTGCGTGTTACTTCTACAGGCACGGCAATCGACGTCGATGTCTTCTCCGAGTACATCAAGCGGCATGGTGAGCTCTCACCTTTGAAGACTCCTGATGAGCCAAACGGCCCAGCAAACGGTGGGAAGACAGAAGAATCATCGATTGGATCTTCGCATGGCGCAGCCGTTGCCATCGGGGTGATTGCTGCACTGGCAGGAGCCTTCATCGCGGTTACTCCCAAGCCCGTACTGGACGGGATTGTTCGCTATCTGAAGACCTTCTTGCCGGGCACTTAGCAATTAGTTCTTTGGCCAGGCCGCTTCCTCTTGTGGGCAAGGCGTTCTATCTCGTTGTAGCCAACGAACCGCAGCGGCTCAGTGCTTTTGGGATTTCCTGAATTGCGTGAGGCCAACGAACAGCTGTTTGGCGCAACTTATCTCTTGTCCGGGGACTCCGATAAGTTAGTTGCTGTTGAATCTCTCTTGGACTCGCTCACTCTCTCGGAGGAATCGTGGCAATCACGCTAACTGAAGAATTTCGTCATGCTCTTGATTTAATCGGCGCAGGACGGAACGTTCTCATCTCAGGAAAGGCCGGAACCGGTAAGTCCACGCTGTTGCGGGAATTCCTTGAAAACACGGGGCACAAGGAAGTGCTCGTTACCGCTCCCACTGGTGTTGCTGCCTTGAACATCGAAGGTTTTACCATCCACCGAGCCTTTGGGTTTCGGCCATCGATGGTCCCTAGTGATCTAGAAAGGGGCGGTGCGTGGCGCCCGTCCACCGTGACGTGGGACGTGCTAAAGAAAACCGACATTCTCGTCGTGGACGAGATCTCGATGGTTCGTGCCGATCTCTTCGACATGATGGACCAGGCTCTTCGCCGTATCCGCAGGAATGGGAAGCCCTTTGGCGGAGTACAGCTCGTTCTCGTCGGTGACTTGTTGCAACTGCCACCTGTCGTTACTCCAAACGAAGCCGAGCTTTTCAACTCGGTGTGGGAAACCCCTTACTTCTTCTCCGCCCAGGTGTACACACAGCTCGACTTAGAAGAAGTCAACCTAACCCAGGTCTGGCGTCAGGCCGACCCAACGTTTATTGACCTTCTTAACGAAGTGCGTGAGGGAAGTGTCGGCGAAGAATCACTAGAAATTCTGAACCGTCTGGTTGTTCCTGATTTTGATGCGCCAGATGACTGGGTGACGCTGACGTCACGTAAGTCGACGGTGGCAAGGATTAACCGGCAAAAGCTAGCTAACCTTCCTGCAGCAAAGTTCGTCTCGGTTGCGGAAGGCACCGGCGAGCTTCCAGCCAATTCCTTTAGCGGTGAGGATGAACTTCACTATGCCGAGGGAGCGCGCGTCATGACCGTGATTAATGATCCGAAGGGCCGATTCGTCAACGGTAGTTTTGGCCAGATCGTGCGGGCTACTGAGCACGAGATCGATGTACGAATTGACGCGACTGGTGAAGTGGTCACCCTGACCCCGCACACCTGGGAAATTAACCGGCCAGGAGTTGATGGCTCGCGCTTGGTTAGTGAGACCATCGGAACAATCAGACAGTTCCCAGTCATCCTGGCTTGGGCCATCACCATCCATAAGAGCCAAGGTAAGACAATCCCGAAGCTCTACATCGACCTTGCCGGCGGTACCGCCACCGATGGTCAGTTTTATGTTGCGCTATCGCGCGCAGTTGATTTGGAGCATCTGCGCTTTTCTACTCCGGTGGAGCCTCGTCACATACGGGCTAACAACGCTCTTGTCCGTCGCGTCAGGCGCGAAGTAAGTAGCGGCGTCAATACGGACCGCGTGGTGCTCGTGTCTTTCAACGGCGTGAGCTTTGGCATGAGTGAGCACATCGCGCGCATTCATGCGATTGTGTATCACAACGGGACTCGGGTTGCGAGCTTTGGATCCTGGATTAATCCGATGGCGGACCTCGGAGAATTCGGGCAGCGCTACAGTGTTCCGGTGGGCGGGCTCGCAATGGCACCGACCTTGGGAGACTTCTGGCCGCTTCTCCTCCGTCAGGCACAAGGCGGCATCGTCGTAGGTGACCGCCTAGCCATGCTCGAGCGTGCCGTTCGCCACCAAGAAAAGGGCATGGATGTTGCGCTCGGAATCGGCTACGAGGTGGGGGACTTTAGCTTTGAACCCGAGGGTGATGACGTCGTCAGCCGGTGTGAGTCGATGGCGGTTGCCTATGAGAAGGGCACGATTGCTCCGTCACGTGGACAACTAGTTCCTCCCGCAGAACGAGAAACCGAAGGCGCAGTGCTTATTCCTTCCTGGGCACCGAAAGCGCCGATGACCCTGGACCAGTTGCAGGCCACGGATTCGGATAATGCGTGGGCAGCGATGTCTGGTGGCACCGTGATGCCGCGTTCATTCGCTGAAGTGGAAGAGTGCGCCGAGCTTCTCTCTGCATGGGCGGTATCAAGGGGCTTGTGGACGCAGGAGCTTTACGACGA
Organism: Corynebacterium sp. HMSC072A04; assembly: GCF_001809235.1. NCBI lineage: Bacteria > Bacillati > Actinomycetota > Actinomycetes > Mycobacteriales > Corynebacteriaceae > Corynebacterium > Corynebacterium sp. HMSC072A04. The sequence goes on from NZ_KV796806.1 coordinate 40,697, forward strand.
CATCCTGGCCCGCGTCGCACGCATCGATACTCGCACCGTGGAACTGCCAGCAGTCGAAAACACCACTGTGGATGTCCCGAGTCTCCTTGTTCCGGGAACCCGAGTAGCCTTCACCGGCCGTAACGAGCTCCTCGGCGGCCCCGCCGACGACGAGCGTCTCGACCGCATCTGCCGTATCCGCCGCCTTGAGTACAAGAAGGGAATGTCGAAGACACGGTGCGATTTACTCGTCGCCCGCGACGTGGCATCGATGTCTCGTAAAGCTCAAGCAGCTCGCGAGTTCGGGAAGCCGATCATCTCGCAGGAAGATTTCGAGTACTGGTACGAGCACGGCCCGTTCCTCGAAGCACCCGCCCCCGCAGCGGACACCGGAGCAGTAGTAGAGGAACCAGTCAGTGCTCCAGTGAAGGAAACTGAGGCTGCTCCGGCAGCCGCTGCTAACGGTTCGCATGTTGCGCAGGCAGCACACAATGTCGCGCGGGCCGCGGACGTCCTGACACCAGGTACCCGCGTAGCATTCCGTGGCTCCACCATCATTGATAATCAGCTTTACCCGCAAGGGCCGGTGCTTCAAGAATTCTGTGCGGGGCTGGGGCTGGTGTACAAGCAGTCCGTAACCAAGACGCGGTGTGATGTCCTTGTAACTGATGACCTCTCAGCCCAGGACGGCAAAGCAAGTCTTGCGGTGCGTTACAACAAACCACTGGTGAAGCGTGAAGACTTTGCCGCATGGGCGCAGGAGCAGCTGCGCCAGGAAGAGGAAGAAACGGACGTTATCGCGGCCGCGGCAGTCTCAGACCTGCAGGCAGATAATCCATTCATTGTGGACGACGAGCCGACAACCACTACGGAAACAGCAGGTCCGGTCACTAACGCGAATCCTGATCTGGAAGATGCCGCCGACTCCCTTTCTCCGCTCCAAGGCTGGAGCCCGTCTCATGCACCAGGGGAGCCAACACAGCACGCACAACAAGAACCGTCGCCTGCGCAACAGCCATCACCGTGGGCAGAGACGCCGCAGCAGCGTGAGCAGAACACACAGGATGAATCTTTATCTTGGTTCGTGGAACCGACGCCGAAGCAAGAATCTCCTTTCGCACCGGCACCATCAGTGGAGCCAGCTCAGCCGGTCCCAGAAACCTCTCAGCCGCGCAAGGAGAGAAAGTCCCCACGCTGGTTCAAACGCTCAGCTCTAGGTTTGCTTGCGTTGACTATCGCAATAATCGTGGGAGCAGTGGCTGGTGCCCCAGATGTGTTCCTTGGACTACTGATGCTGGCGTGGATGGTTGCGGCATTCGGCACCGTCCTCTTTGGCGCAGTTGCCCTTGTGACGTGGAAGCGCTAGGTGAAAACCGCCTCGACTAGACGGTTCTTCATCAGTCGAGGCGGTACACCTCGTAGTCATCCGGCACTCCTGCGCCGGGGACGTGCTGAAGTCCGAGTTTCAAGGCTAGGGCAATCGACGCCTCATTGGTGGGGTCGATGATGGCAACGACGGGGAGCTGCGGGAAACGTTCGCGCGCACTGGCAATTGCAGCGGCCGCTGCCTCCTTGGCATAGCCCCGGCCTTGCGATTCGGGTGCGAAACGGTAGTAGAGGTTGAGCACTTCCTCACCGGCTTCTTCGCTATGGCGCACACCAGTGAAACCAATAGTGGTGCCATCAAGCGTGGACACCACGTAGTAGCCCAACTGCTTATCCCTCCAGTTCTCTTGCCACGAGCGTGCCAGCTCTACGGCCTCATCCCTGGTCTTCATCGCCAGTTCAGGACGATGTTCGTAGGTACGGGCATCCGAGTGAATGGCAAAGATGGCATCAATATCGGCATCCGTAGGCACCGACAATGAAAGCCGTGGGGTCTGGAGGGCGAAATCTTGATTCATAGGGAGTCCTTTCATTGAGATTTACAGGACTCCCAGGCTATCCAATCACCCGGTGAAATCCCTTCAATTCCCATCAAACGCATCTGCTTAGTGTCCACTAAACGAGGGGTCTTCACGATCAGCACGCATGTAATACATGTGCATGCAGTGAAGGACTATCTGTCCAGGGGACGTGGCCGATTTTCCTCCCCTCTTCGTCGAGGAGCACTCCCGCCCTCTTGTGGTGCTGCAGGAGGATGCTGCGGCTGACTACGCGAGTCGGTAAGCCGCGGACTACGTCAGATTCCACTTCGTTGGCTTGGCTGAAGGACCTTAGCCATAAAATGACGTAGAGGTTTGCTTCCCCACCTACCAGTGTTGTGCACAAGCGCGCGTCTGGAAAGGTCTTAATCTTCGTGACTACCTCGTCGAGCTTAGCCGGCGGGACCAGCAGCCATAGGGCCAGCACTCCAGGCCATTCGTCGTGGAGCGGTGCAGCCTCCACTCGCTGGATAAGAACCCGCCGCGAGAGAAACTGTTTAACAATCCGCCGGGCCTGTGGGTCACCGAGCCCCAAAGATGAAGCAATACGCGAGGCGCCGGCTCGTCCATCGCATTCCAACACACGAAGCGTCTTTTCCACACGTTCGTCGAACTCTACTTCCGGGAACTTGTAAAGATTGGGTGATTTTTCGATTCGGCCAAGGGTGCCGCTGCTCCACTGAGCACCTTCAAGCTGGACATCCGACATTAGTGAAATGATTAGTTCGGATATGCCTTCGACCTGACCTATGGACACATTGAGTACTGGGCGCACGCGGCTCTTGTTAGGAACAAAGACTATGAGCTGAATCTGGTACGCGCCGGTCATCTCACTTACCGACATCACTTCTGGGACCTGACAAAGTTGCTTGGCGACTGCCTCTACGAACCCTGGCTGGCACTTGACCCGCACGCTGAAGCACATCAACCCCCGGACCCTATTTGGGTAGGTAGCGATCCAGCCAGCTCCCGACTTCACCAGAGCGTGCCAATGTCGCCTCACCGTGGGGCCGCTTACCCCAATTGTCCGCGCGATTTCCGCCCAGGGCGCGCGGGGATTGCGCTGAAGGGCATCAAATAACGCGAAGTCCAATTCCGACATCATGGTCTTTCCAGGATCTATCCCAGAGTCCATACCGAACATATTCTCCTGTTTCTAAACGTCATTCAAACAAGTAGAGCTTCCAGAAAGTTTATTTAAATAACATACCTCGACAATGTGATCCATGGCATTAACTCGCGTGGATTGCATCTATGTCTCATTTTCATTCGTCAAGGAGTTCCATGTTTGAGCAAGAGCAGTCTTCGACCAATATCAAGGACTTGGTAGATTCGCTGCAATGCTACGCCAACGAATTTGCCGACAACCTCGCCGACGTTGCCAAGGATCTGTGGGATCACCCTGAAATCCGTTTCACCGAGTACCACGCCGCTAAGCGCCTTACCGCTGAGTTAGAGGACGCCGGGTTCGAAGTCACCCGCGGTTTCGGAGGCCTGGAAACGGCCTTTGTCGGCAAATGGTCTTCGGCCAGTGCAACCGCCGACTCGCCAACACTGGCAGTCTTTTGTGAGTACGACGCCTTGGAAGAGGTAGGCCACGCCTGCGGCCACAACATCATCGCAGCAAGCGGCTTGGGCGCAGCGAAAATCGCAAAGGCAGATTTGGAAGCCGATGGGAAGACGGGCGCTCACTTGGTGGTTATCGGCAGCCCCGGTGAAGAGGGCGGGGCAGGTAAGGTCCCGTTGATCGAGAATGGGGTGCTCGAGGGGGTTGACTACGCCGTAATGATCCACCCGAGCAACGAGGAGAAGGTCGGGGGAGGGAGCCTTGCTCGCGTCGCTCTCGATGTTGAGTTCAAGGGCAAGGCCAGCCATGCCGCGGCTGCGCCGGAAGACGGACGTAACGCACTCGACGCAGCAACTCTCTCGCTAAATGCGATCGGCCTTCTCCGCCAGCAGATCAAGGATGATATTAGGATCCACTCGATCATCACTAACGGTGGGCAAGCACCAAATGTAATTCCCGAGCTAACCGGAATTCGGACTTTCGTGCGTGGATCGGACTCCGATTATCTTCTCGAGAACGTTGTTCCGCGCGTTAAGAATTGCTTCGAAGCTGGCGCTCTTGCCACCGACTGCACTGTGAGCATCACCTCGACTACTCCGGCCTACCTTTCGCTGAAGTCGAACCCAGCTCTGGTCACCATCGCTGAAGCAGCGTTTTCGGCTGTTGGGCGCCAGACTACTCCGAACGAACTGTTCTCTGGGTCTACAGACATGGGCAACGTTAGCCAAGTAGTCCCCGCTATCCACCCAATGATCCGCTTGACCCAGGATGCCCCGCCTCATACCCGTGAGTTCGCAGCAGCTGCCGATGGTCCTGATGCAAAGAAAACGATCATCGACGGCGCTTTGATTCTCGCCGCCACCTTGCTAGCCGGTTTCCGCGACCCCGAAGTCGTGGAAGAAGCGAAGCGAACTTTCAACGAATAACACCCCAGCAAACTAAGTAAGGAGTGGCTATGTCTAGCGCTAGCTCCCACTCATCGCCGGTCACCCAAGAAAGTGCGGAAAAGTCATCCACACGCTCGACTCGTCAGTTTGGTCGAGATGTTCTCCGTACGATCGAGAAGGTCGGCAATGCCTTGCCAGATCCCTTCCTGCTTTTTGTAATTCTGGCGTTAGCAGTCATGGTGATGTCTGCGATAGGCCATGCTTTCGGAGGTTCGGTCACCCACCCAGGAACCGGGGAAGACGTCCATATTCGTAGCCTTCTGTCGGGTGAAGGCATCGAGTACATCCTGACTTCGATGCTGGAGAACTTCACCGGTTTTGCGCCCCTGGGACTAGTCCTAGCCGTGATGCTCGGCATTGGCTTGACCGAGCAGGTCGGCTACATTCAGCACGCCGTGCAAAAGACCGTTCGTCGAGTGCCCTTCGCGGCCCTCCCTTACGCGGCGGTTTTCATTGGAGTGATCGGCAACCTCGCTTCCGACGCTGCGATGGTTGTCATCCCGCCCTTGATCGGGATCGTCTTTCACCACGCGGGAAGAAATCCCATTGCCGGTGTCGCTGCAGGCTTCGCCGGTGCGGGCATTGGTTTCACCGCAAACCTCTTTGTTGCCGGTACTGATGCACTGCTTGCGGGAATTACCACCGAAGCCGCGAGAATTGTCGACCCAGAGGCGCATGTAACAGCCGTTGCAAACTGGTACTTCAACGTTGTGTGCGTCTTTGCCCTTACGCTCGTTGGAGGACTCGTCACTACCTATGTCACCGAAAAGCGCCTCGGTAAGTACGAAGGTTCAATAAACGCCGAGGAGCTAGAGGAAGAGACAAAGGAAAGCGACAGAGCCCTGCTATTTTCTTCTGTCCTGGGGACGGCGTACATCGTACTAATTGCGGTAGTCGTATTGCTCCCCGATAGCCCACTCCGGGGCGAAAACGGGGCAATCATCGATTCCCCGTTCATGTCGGGCATCATTCCGATCATACTCGGCTTCTTTATGCTCCTCGGCACTAGTTACGGCATCCTGATGGGGAAGATTAAGGACTCCAAGGATCTGTCGTCATATATGGCAGAAGGTATCTCCGGAATGTCCGGCTACATTGTAATGGTCTTTGCCATCGCGCAATTCATCAAGTACTTCGAGTGGTCGAACATCGGTATCTGGCTAGCGGTCAACGGTAGTGATTTCTTAAAAGAAATTGGTTTTACCGGAATCTTCCTGATTATCGGATACATCGTGTTCACAGCCCTGCTCAACCTGATCATTCCGTCAGGCAGCGCCAAGTGGGCATTGGAAGCGCCGGTTTTTGTTCCACTCTTTATGCAATTGGGTTATCACCCTGGCTTCATCCAGGCGGCCTATCGTATGGGCGATTCCTCCGCGAACATGGTGACACCGGTATCCCCTTACCTACCGATCGTCCTGGGGTATATCCGTCGGTACGACAAGAGTGCGGGTGTGGGCACATATATCAGCATCATGCTGCCCTATACGATTGCGTTCTTCTGTACCTTCTTGGCCGTCTTCCTTGTATTCTTCGCGTTAGAAATACCCTATGGCCCAGGCGTGACCGCTCACCTGTAGTAAGACAGCGTGGTGTAGTAAAATACCGAACGATAGATCCCCGGTCGGGCCTCTTCCCCTTGTAGGGAACGCATAAATGACCGGGGCCTTTCGTTCTCACGGAGACGTGGACATATTCCAAAAAAATTGCCTGAGCTGCGAACAACAAGTTGAGTTTCTCCGTCAACGCGGCATGCGCATCGACGACAGTGCAACTGCAGTCGAGCTTCTCTCACGGGTTAACTACTTTCGTTTATCCGGGTATTTCCGGTATTTGCAGCTCGTGTTTACCCAATCTGCACGCGTGTGGTGCAATCAATCTTGGCGTAGGGTCGTCCCTTCTTGTCAATACTGGTCATTGCGTAGTTTCCGTTGTAGGCGCGGCAACCGGTGTAGTTGTCCACCGGATTGCTAGGTGCCGGTGCGGCTGGTGCCTGGTAGGCGGGTGCTGCTTGCTGGGCCTCCTGCTCCGCGCGACGGGCAGTCTCCGCAGCCTTGCGTGCTGCTTCTTCCTCGGCGCGCTTCTTCTCGCGTTCCTCATTGGCGGAGGAGATTTCGCGATCCAAAGATTCTTTTCGCTCAGTGGCGTCCTTCTTCAGTTCGTCGAGAAGCTTTGCTTGCTCCTTGCCAAACGCTTCCTTCTGGAACTCAGACTGTTCCGCCATGGCCTTCTCCAGCTTGGTTACGGCTAATTTCGCGATGGCTAGACGGGTGGCATGGCTACGAGCCTTGTCGAGCTGCTCGTCGTTCCACATGTCATTGAAGTGGAACTGCCGCGCCTCATACACGGCGGAGCGTGCGTCCTGGAAGGACTGGTAGGCGCTGTCGTCGCCAAAGCTGCATTCCGGACCGGCCGAGTTGATGCCCTTGCCCGCAGCACGGGCTCGGTCGGCAGCGGCAGAGACCTCCGAGAAGAAGCGGGTGTTGCTGCCCACTTTCATCGGCACTGCGAAACCTTCCTCAGCAACGGAGGCGTTGATGAGCGAACTTTCCTTGAATACACCGGCCAGCGTGCGGCCATACTTGTCCTCGCGCTCATCGTCGTACTCCAGCGTCACTACCGTGCCTACTGGCAGCAGGCCTGCCAAGTATTGCTTTGCTTCCTCGGCCAAGCACTCCTTGCCCATCTCAGGCGTATCGATGTTGAGCAGGCGAATACGCGTGGTCTCACCATCCTGCGCTACATCGATGGTGTCGCCATCGATGACGTTTTGGACCGTAATGACGTCATCGGAAGAGTCCGGCCCTAATACGGCATAGGCACCGTAGCTCACTCCACCGGCGGCTAAGAGCCCAGCGACAACCTTGAAAAATCCCATATCAGGAACCCCACGAGAGAAAGAAAGTAACAAGAACATCAGGAGTATACATGCCTGTATTAGGGGGTGTTCCTATATAGTTTGTCAACCTTGCGGCGTCCGGCCCTGCTTGCAGCTGTTTTGTCCACTTCCGGTTCTCTCGGTCGCGGCACGCAAGGGCGAGTCGAACGCGCCTACAGTCACGTGTTGGCAGGCGCACATTCACAATCGTAAGGCGCGCCATCATAACCAAGCGGTCGACTTTTTGCCGAGGCTAAAAACTGATTGGCATCGTACTGCTAGCAGGCCCATGGCTCTAGGTAAGGTGCCCCCGCTCCACTGTTCCAAGGAAGAGGGGAGTGTGGAAGGCGGAGAGCTTGAACTAGGCAACGAGCTGTAAGCGGAGTTCTTTTCGCTGGAAGGAACTGCATCACAATCCTAGGAGACGTATGATGTCTTATGACTCTAATACGAAGGCGAAGAGGAAGGTTTCCAAACATGACTGCAAGCACACAGCTCCTGCGCGGTGTTGTACCACCGCTGCTGACCCCGTTTAATGAGGACTACTCCGTCGACACCGATACCCTCAAGCGCCAGGCTGAACGCCTTATTAAGGCTGGCGTTCATGGCCTGTTCGTGCTCGGCTCCTCAGGTGAGGTAGCTTTCCTCACCCGAGAGCAGCGCAAGGAAGTCATCGCAACGGTGGTGGAACAGGCTCAAGGGCGCGTTCCGGTCATCGCCGGCGTGATTGACATGACGGCTCCGCGAGTAATCGAGCACATTGAAGATGCCGTCGCGCTCGGGGTGCAAGGGCTAGTTGCTACTGCCCCTTTTTATGTTCGTACTCATGATGTAGAAATTGCTGAGCACTTCCGGCTTCTCCATGCAGCCGCGCCAGAGACCCCCATCTACGCGTACAACATTCCGGTCAGCGTTCACTCCGTGCTGGATATCGCTACTCTTATTTCTCTGGCCAAGGAAGGCGTTATCGCTGGTGTCAAGGATTCCGGCGGCAATGATGGATACACGCGTGCTCTGATTAGCGCCCGCGACAAGGCTGGGGTGAAAGACTTTGTAGTCTTGACCGGCTCGGAAACTACGGTCGACTTTGCTTACCTGGCAGGTGCCGATGGCGTGGTACCTGGTCTGGGCAACGTGGACCCAGTTTCCTACGTGAAGCTGCATGAGCTCCTAGTGGACGGAGCGTATGCAGAGGCTGCGGAATTGCAGTCTAAGATTTGTGATCTTTTCACCATCGTTGGTGTTGGTGACGGCACGCGCATGGGCGGAAGCTCGCAGGGTCTCGGCAGTTTCAAGGCAGCGCTTCACCATCTGGGCGTATTCCCGTCGGGGCTGATGTCCCGTCCGCATGTCGCTCTGAATGATGAGGAGCTGGCCAAGATTCATGACATCGTCGATGCCGCTCAGGTGATCGAACCTTAATTCCTCTGGACTACGACGAAACGAGTGAAGAGTGACTAGTACCCTTGCGCTTGATGTCGGTGCAACCAAGATTGGTTGGGGCTTCGTGGCTGATGAGGACCCAACACAAGCAGTAGCGCTGGGAAAGATACCTACCCAGCCGGCCGGGGCTTCGCCACAGGAGCAGATCCAGAAAGCCATTCAGCTGGCGTTGGAGGAATCGGGTATCACTCCGGCGCGAATCGGCATTGGCTCGCCAGGAGTCATTAAAGCTCCCGAAGGGCTCGTCACCTACAACGGAGACACCATTAAGAACTGGGCTGGCACCAACCTTCGTGAGGTCGCGAAAGAGGTTGTTGATCTCCCGTGTGCTGTTCATAACGATGTGCGAGTCTGGGCGTACGGAGAGTTGATGCTCGGAGCCGCGAGGGATTTTCAGTCAGGCAGAGTCCTGTACCTTTCGTTGGGGACTGGTGTCGGTGGTGCGGTAAGCGATAACGGGATTTTGCTTAGCGGACCTACCGGATCGGCTGGAGAGTTTTCGGAACTCTTGTGTGCTGATTTCCGGGGCTTTGCAAACCGCGCCGAGAACATCATGAGCGGCAATAGTCTGGCTGCGTATTACGAAGAATTTTCTGCGAACCCCGCAAGCGAACGGGTGCAGTGGAAGGAAAGGGCCCAGTTAGCGCTCCCCCTTGAAAAGGTCGTGGAAAGAATGAACCAGGGAGACGAACTCGCTTCCCGGATTATTCGAGGGAATTCCTATGGCCTTGGCCGAGCTGTGGCGGGTCTTGTTTCAGGGCTCGATCTCGATGCCGTTGTCTTGGGCGGCGGTGTGTGCCAGATTGGGGCCGCTGTGGAAGAACCATTCCGTCAGGCCATTGAGGATTTCGCATTGAAGCCGAATCGCTCCGTTGCAATTCGGGTTACTGAATCTCCGGCGACAGCACCGTTAGTGGGTGCAGCGGCTTTTGCTCGAGACAACGCTTTTTAGCACCGTTTATCTGCGGTATTTCCAGAAGAAGGCTCAGGTATATGTTTAGGTTTAAGAGTAGTGAACTGGCGGACCGCCGAGAAGAAGTTCACGGCATGATTCGGAACTCGGTGATTGTCTCGGTGCAAGCGCCAGATGGTCACCCAATGCGCGATACCCACACCTTGACGCATGTCGCCCGTGCGTGTGTTGAGGGCGGAAGCCGCGCAATCCGGTGTGGCGGGTATGGCGGCATCGAGGATGTCGAGGCAATCGCAGCCGCAGTAGATGTACCAGTTTTCGGCCTAACAAAGGAGGGGAGTGAGGGGGTTTATATCACCCCTACTGTTGAGTCCGTGCGCCGATTGGCTGAGGCGGGGGCAGCTGTTGTCTGTGCGGATGCTACGGATCGCCCTAGGCCTGATGGCTCAAGCTTCTCTGACCTTGTCGCGGAGTGCCACCGGTTGAATGTTTTGTCGATGGCTGACTGTTCTACCCCGGAAGAAATGCAGCGGGCGCACCAAGCAGGTGCAGATATCATTTCAACGACGCTGGCTGGCTATACAGAGTTCCGGAGCAAGACCGAAGGTCCAGATCTTGAATGCTTGGCAGAGGGGCGACGGCTCTGCGGTGAGGATGCCTTTGTAATCGGCGAAGGAAGGTTTGCCTCGCGCGATGATGTGGCTGCAGGAAAGCGCGCCGGCGCCGACGCAATCATCATTGGCACTGCCATTACAGACCCTGCGTGGATTACGCGGAGCTTTAATAGCTGACACGGACTGTCACAGCGAAGTCAGCAGGGGCTCGTAATGCCTGATTACAGACTCTTGGTACTTCTTCAGATCTTTATTCTGTAGGGCATCGACGATGTCTTGGTGCGCGCGAACCGTTCTGCTGAAGTCCTGTGGTTCTTCTATTTTGCGAAGTGGAATGACGTTCATGTGCACCTGCCAGAAGGCATCATTGAGCTCACGGATAATCGGGTTATCTATTTCGGAAAGCAGAACCTGATGAAACTCCCGATCCTCCTCGGCAAAGTTGAGACCTTGCTCCCGCTTGGCTGACATCTTTTCAACGATGGCGCTCAACTGATCTAGCTTGGAGGGATCGGGTTTGGTAGTGATTTCTTGCCCGATAGAAAGATCAATTGCCTGCCGAATCTCCACCACATTGCGAAGCGTTTCAAGGTTGTCGTCAGCGTCGAGAGTCGCGCGAAAAATGAGGCCTTGAACTAGGGCTTTGAGTGACGTGCCGGAGACAAACGTTCCTGTTCCATGCCTGACTTCGACGATATCTAACGTCGTTAGGATTCTGATGGCTTCTCGGACGGAGGAGCGAGAGAAGCCGAGTTCCGCACAGAGCTCAGATTCGGTTGGCAAAGTGTCCCCAGGCTTAAGCGCATTGTCCCGAATAAATTGTTTGATGCCTTCTACAGCCTGCTGTGTGGTTGAGGCAGGGCGATGCTCGGCTTCACTGAATCCCCATGTTCCGGTGTGCACTGGTTAATCCCTCTTTTCTTTCCGATCCATCTTAAGCCTCCCACGTTGGCGGGGTTCTCAAAGGATGAGCGCTGCTGGGGGAGGAGCACTTCGCTCTGATGATCAGGGGTAGACGGCTTTATCTTAAATCCCTTCACACATCAGACGTCTGATGTATTGTATCTTTCAACATGCTTTGTTGCACAGACGAATTGGAGAGTGATTTAGCTCTCTGCACTGAAAGCCCTGAAGGGAAGGTCAAATGCAATCGTTCGGAACACTCAACTGGATAGTTCTGATCCTCTATCTCCTGGGAATGCTTCTTGTCGGCGCCTATTTTGCGCGCAGGGCCGGAAGTGATCAGGACGAATTCTTCAAAGCGGGTGGCAGGATTCCTGGCTGGGCAGCGGGATTTTCTATCTATGCCACGACGCTGTCTGCCATCACATTCATGTCGACGCCGGAAAAGGCATATCTGACTGACTGGGCCTACTCGGCTGGAAACCTCGCAATTTTTGCGATTGTTCCAATCTTGATTGGTTACTACGTCCCATTCTTTAGGAAGCTGGATGTCACGACGGCATACGAATACCTTGAGGAGAGGTTCTCTGTTGTCCTCCGAGTTCTCGGCTCGCTCCTTTTCGTTCTTTATCACGTCGGGCGCATCGCCATCGTTATCTATTTGCCTACGTTGGCAATCACGTCGGTGGCAGATATCAACCCGCTGGTCGTCGCCGCGTTTGTAGGCGCTCTTTGTATTGTGTACACCTTCCTGGGAGGCATGGAAGGCGTGATTTGGTCTGATGTGATTCAAGGCATCCTGCTGCTGGCTGGCGCCGCAGCGGTAGTGCTGACGGCCATGGCCATGACTCCCGATGGATTTAGCGGTGCGGTGGTTAACGCCGCTGAAGAAGGAAAGTTCTACTCAGCGGACAACTTCACCACGAATGCAGTCTTCTCCTCGATACCATTCATCTTTATCGGAAATGTACTGAACAGCTTGCACCAGTACACCTCTTCTCAGGACGTCGTTCAGCGCTACCAAACGACTCCCACGATTCAAGCGACGAAGAAGTCTCTCATCGTCAACGGAATTCTGGCGCTGATAACTATTCCGCTGTTCTACGGGATGGGAACGGCTTTGTATAACTTCTACGAAGCGAAGGGTGGTCTGCCTGAAGGAGTCAACACTTCTGCTGTAGTGCCGTATTTCATTCTTTCGGAGCTGCCTGCAGGCATTGCTGGACTCTTGATTGCTGCCATCTTGGCGGCTGCGCAATCGACAATTTCTTCTTCGCTCAACTCGATTTCCGCGTGCGTTGCCGTGGATATCTATAACCGCTTCTCCCCGAAGGAAGCGTCGGTTACTTTCTCTCGCCTGGTCATCATCGTTGCCGGAACCTTCGGATTGGCCGTTGCACTGTATCTCATCATTACCAACCAGTCGGACCTGTGGGACCTGTTCCTCGCGATTACTGGTCTTTTTGGAGTTCCGCTCACTGCGGTATTTGTCTTGGGTATCTTTACGAAGTCCGCAAATTCCAATGGTGTTCTCATCGGGCTCCTGTGCGGTGCGATTGCTGCGTATTTCGCTGGAAAGCTGGACCAAGGCCCATTCTTGGTCTCGATTGTCGCCTTCGTAGGAACTCTCGTTATCGGCTACCTGGCATCCTTCATCTTCAGGAAATCTGACCATCACGACATCACGGGCTTGACTATTTACGGAAAGGACCTTGAATACACGCGGCGCAGTGTCAATCAAATACCCGTTGCGCAAAGTGAGTAAGCAATACGAATAGGCTGCCGCTAGGCTTGGTTCGTGTGTACCCCGAAAGCAACTGAAGGAAACACAATGACCACACCCGATATCGAGGTTGACTACGACTCCGTCGATTCGATTCTGGATGTAATCGGTCGATGCCTACGCGTGGACCGCAAACTCAATCAGCGTACACCGTGGGATGGCTTTGTGGTCGTGTCCGGTTACGAGCAGGGGCACGCGGCGCACCAAGCATGGCGGTTTGTCGGTGATAAGACTCTGATCACCACGGTGTCCTCACTCAACCCAGCGTTCAACCGTACGCTGATCGCACGGTTGCGAGAGCTCACCGCCGATCCGGAACGTGGTGAGTGGCAGACCTGGATCGCGCGGTACGATCTTGCCTCCGATAGCTTCGACCACACATTCCTGTGGCCCGGAGAGGACGAAGGCTTTAACGTTCTCGCCTATGACACTCCGATGTCCACGATCGAAACCCTGAACCCAGCCCATCACGCTGAATAAACCCATGGCGCAACTGGAGGGAACGCAATGACTATATCTGATTTCACCGTCGACATGGACTCCGCCGATTCGGTCCTTGAAGCAATGAGCGAGTGTCTGCGTTTAGATAAGGAGCTCAATGAGGAGAAACCGTGGGACGGCTTTGTGGTCGTGACCGGCCTCAACGAGGTGCAAGGTGCATCACAAGCATGGCGCTTTGTCGGCAAGGAGACCCTGCCCACGCCGGTGGGCATACGCAATCCGGCACTCGACCCCGACCTGCTGGACTGGTTGCGACAGCTTACCGCCGATCCGGAACGCGGTAAGTGGCAGACCTGGATCGCGCGCTATGATCTCGCCTCCGATAGCTTCGACCACACATTCTTGTGGCCCGGAGAGGACGCAGGCTTTAACGTCCTCGGCTATGACACCCCGATGGCCACGATCGAAACCCTGAACCCGGCCTTTCACGCCGAATAACCGCGACTACAGGACCCGTTTCAGCATTGGTATCGCCCCGGCAACGCCGACCCATCTCGTATGCTTGCCCGATTGGAAGTAACGCGTGAGCATCACTAAGGGGCCCGTATGAAGCGCTGCACCCTGCCGCTTCTTGGTTTCGTGCCCGTGGGTGTCTTGGCCGGTTGGGGCCGAAACCAAACAAGCGGGAGCCGCGGTAGAGGGTTTAAGATCCAAATAGAAATAGGCTTATCCGTGGACTTGTGTTGCCCGTGAAGAAGCCAGTGGATTGATTTGGTGCTTTCGACCTTTCAAGACCCGAATGCTCCGTGGAGGAGGACGAAGGCGGAAGACTAATTGGAGATTGGTGCCCTTGTTTCGATCTGCGTAGATGTGGAAATGCCGGAATCATGTAAATCCACCGAGAACGATAGTGTCCCTTAATATGTGATTCCCCGCGAGCGGAGGAAGTCTAAGTAGGTGGAGCACTGAACTCCTAATGCAGCAGCGGCGTCGGGGAGCTTGACTCTGTTGATTCTGCGCGGTTGGGATTTCTCATCGGTGATGATTGACATGTTCCGTGCATGAGCTGAGGCGACTAGCCATGAGTCGGCAGCATCATCGAGAAACTCTCGTACCGCCGCTTCATCAAAGCGAGGCACACGATCGAAGGCTACCCATGTGGAAAGGCGACGGTATGACTCAATTTCGTCGTTGTCCACGTGCAGAATTTGGTCTTGAGGTACGAAGCTCCGGAACCACGCTGAGACGGAGTCCTTTCTGCGCTCTAGTTCCTCTTGAACAGAATAATGGAAGAAAAACGTTTTGGCGGTCACGAAGTTCTCCAGAGAGGTCCAATAGCTTGGGAACACGTCACGAGGATAGAGCCGAACCGCATTGATGATGATGTTGGAATCGAGCAGATACCGAGTCATGGTAGTCCCTGATACTGGTCAACCAAAGCTTCAATAGCGCTGATCTTCTTGACACCGAGCTGACGGGATGCCTCGCGCTCGTCAATTCTTCCTTCGACGAGTGCTCCGGTCACGGCCTCTAGGAAAAGCCCACCCAAACGGGAACGCAGTCCAACTGTGAAGTCGCCACCTCGATTGCGCTGTGCCGTCGGAGGGGAGGAAGGGGCCTCTTGGAGGAAGCGCTGACCAGCTTCTCGGGGGAGTACACCGTTATCTACGAGGAGCCATACAGTGACGTCGCGGCTTACGCCGAAAGTTTTGAATGACCATTGGCAAACTGACTCTAGATCTCTAGTTTCGGACCAACGGTTGAGGATGTCCTTGGTGGAAACAAGTAGCGCAGTAGCGAACTGATTGCACCAGCGTTCAACGGCGCGCTGGTTAAGCGGGCCACCGGAAATCCCTTGCTCGCCGATGAGAATGTGTCCGAACTCGTGGGCCAAGCTGAATAGCTTTCCCACTCCAGAATCAGCACTGTTTATGAAGATAAGACCGAAAGAATGCCGAATCAACGTAAAACCTCGGAATTCATCAGGGTCAAGCTTGTTTTGAGTGTTATTGCCCACGACGGAGCTACGCATGACCAGAATTCCTGTGTGCTCAATGGCATCGGCGAGGGTTGCCACGCGGTCTCGGCTACGTTCTCGCTTACCTGGAACCCAGTCCAATAAGGCGCATGCCCAGTCAGTAGCTTTTCCCACGGACGTATCCGTAGAGAACCGGCCGATAAAACTAGGCCCTGCAATACCGCTAGCTAGTGCATCTTCGGCATACCACTCTAAGCGCCGTTCACAGGCATAAATCGTCTGCTCGAGCGCAGGGCTGTAGTCGGATAACGGGGTGCTTCCCGGAGTCCTGAAATCAGGAAGGTGAGGGGTTCGTTGTACGGGCTCTTCGAGGAGCAGGTATCCAAAAGGTATTCCAGCCAGCTTGGCCAGCTTCTGAGCTTGTCGGAACGTTGGCGTGCTTTCGCCGCCTAACCAAGAGCGCAAACAATGGAAGTCAGACTTCTTCTCCAATTCGTCGACAGGCAGCCGGGTCCTCTTAACCGCCCATTCGAGGACAGGAGGGGACATCGGGACACGTACGGTCATAGCCTTTCCTATCGTTGCGCTCCATGTTGGTTATCGAATGCTAAAGGCAATTTTAGAGGACCAGATACGAGTAGGTACAGCATAGTTTTGATCTGCTCAACGATGAGTGGTTCCTAAAGGTTTGGTCGCTCCTTTGATTGGTTCTGGGGCTATGCGGACATGCAAAGAATGCCCTTGGGACTCACAACGGTAGATGCGCTCGTGAGAAGGAGTAGCAACCTCACAGACGCATCTTAATGGCAGAAAGCGCGACGCTTAGCGTCCAAAGTTCTGGACGGCATATAGCTTGCCGTCTGCGCCGATGGCCATGCCAATGCCCACGGACTTGGCGCGCGGGTCAAGCAGGTTCTTGCGGTGGCCGGGGGAGTCCATCCATAGCTGTACGATGCGGGCGTCAGAGTAGTCGCTCCATGCCTGGAGGACGTTCTCGCCACCCGCTGGCAAGCCGGCAGGGTAGTGCGTCCAGTAGTTCGGGCGGTGACGGGTGTTACCGTCGCGGCTCAAGGTGTTGGCCCAGTCCTGCGCCAGGTTGGTCAGGTTCGGGTCAACGCGCAGCGGTGCGAGGCCATTAGCCACGCGCTGGGCATTGGTTTGATTAATGATCCCCTGGACGCTGGCGGAGGTCTGCGGTGCCGGGGTAACCGGACCTGCCGCTGCGGGGACGGTGAAGCCGAACGCGGCTGGGTTGAACGTGCCGAAGGAACTTACAGCCTGAGCAGGGGTGTTAACGGAGCCAGCGAAGAGTGCTGCGGCAGCAGCAACGGGGGCAATAATCTTTGTGGCGGTGTGTCCAAACTGGAGGCGGAACATGGCGGGCACCTCTTTCTGCTTCAGGGTTAAGTGGCGGCTTTCTTGCCGCGTACCGAGCGGTACTTTCACTTAAAATTAAAGCTCTCTTTGGTGCAGAAAAGCCAGCTGACCAGCAGTTTTAAGTTTTAGACTTATGTTTGAAGTTATTTATGGCCCGTCCCTTAAGCTTCTTTAGATTTCCCCTACTTTTGGCCCGACTTTGCAAAGGTTGGGCCTTTAGTTTCGTGCAGTGGGGGCAATGTTCGGGGGTGGTTATTCAGGATGGCATTCCTATAACCAGGCCTTTTAGGCGCAAAGGGGCTGAATATGGTCGAAATCTTTGCTATTTCTTGGCAAAAGCATGGGTAGCTTCTGTGAATGCATAGCTTGTGCTAATGGGCGCTGTTGTGGCGCGGTGCGTGGAAATGGTGATGACGAGCGTGAATAGATCCCGGGAAGAACGATCGGACCGCCTAAAGATTAAGAAAACTAATACGTCTATTGGGGTGGCTTATCGTGATGGTGCGGGGTGACTGCGGAAGCCATTGCTAAGCTCATGCGCATGGTCCTTCATGCCGCGCCGCTGCTTCTCGATGGCGGCCTGGGAACCTACCTCGAAGCCCAGGGGCACGATATCTCCGGCCCGTTGTGGTCGGCGCGAGTGCTGCGTGAGAACCCAGCGCTCATCGAATCTGCCCACGCTGATTTCTTCGCCGCTGGTGCCCAAGTGGCCACCACGGCTTCCTACCAAGTCACCTTCGACGTCCTCGGTGAGGAGGCGGAAACACTTCTGCGCCGCAGCGTTGCGGTGGCATGTGATGCGGCAGGCGGGGCCGTCGACAAGCACGGCGCCCTGGAGGAATGCTTGGTTGCCGCATCCATCGGCCCTTATGGTGCAGGCCCAGGTGAGGGCACCGACTACAACGGGGCCTACGGCCTTAGCCGTGAGGAGCTGTACCGCTGGCACGCCCGCAGGGTAGCGGTGCTCGCGGATACGGACGCTGACTTTTTGCTTGCTGAGACCATCCCCAACGTCGATGAGGCTGCGGTACTGCTGGAGCTCCTGTCCGCTCAGCCCAAGCCCTTCGCGCTGAGCATTACCGGTGCCATCGTGGCTGACCCGGTCAAGCTCATGCGCGTCATTGACCTGGTCAACCAGGCACCACGGCTGGGTGCCGTGGGCGTGAACTGCATGAGCGCACCCCACGTGCTTGGTGTGGTGAAGAGGCTGCGCGCAGCCACCGACAAGCCGCTGCTGGCCTGCCCCAACAGCGGCGAACTCTGGGACCACGGCGCCCATGAGTGGCGGCCAGCCCCCGCTGGCGCGGCGAGCCTGGCTGATGCGGCAACGGATCTCGTGGCTGCCGGCGTTAACCTGCTAGGCGGGTGCTGCCGCGTGGGGCCCGCTGAGATACGCCAGCTGCGCGCTTCCATCCTTCGCGCAACAAGCGACTCATCTGGGCAATAACGAAGGAATACCAGGACAACCCCACGGCACGGGGGATACAGTATTGCTATGAAAAAATCTTCTTTCCTCGCAGCATGCGCTGCGCTCCTCGTTGCATCACTGTCCGTCCCCGCCGCCAACGCCGAGCTGACCCAAACTGAGCGGGATCAATTCCGTACCGACCCCGTTGGCGCGATTGCCTGGCAGGCCATCAAAGGCTCTTCGGAATATGTTCGCGCTGATGGCAACACCATGATGGCCGCGTCCTTCTTCTCCATGACTATGCCGGGGCAGAGCATCGGCCTGCCCGCACTGGAGAACTGTGCTGAGCGCGTCGGTTCCTCCGCGCCGGAGGGCGGCGTTCGCTACGTGGCGGCCGCCCTGTGCGCCACCTTCGATCCGAATGCCCGCGGCGAGGTGCAGCGCGGGGACTTTGGCTACGGGCCGCTGCGCTAAGCCTCGCTGTGGTCAGTCGCGCTACGCCACGTAGTGCGTAGCGCGTAGGATCGGGTGCTGTCTTAAGGAGGATTGATGCGCAAGCACGTGGTGATCATGGGAGTCTCGAGCTGCGGCAAATCGACGGTCGGGGAGTTGCTGGCGCAGCGCACCGGCCTGCCCTTCCGGGATGGGGACGATATGCACCCGAAGGCGAACATCGAGAAGATGGCGTCAGGACAGGCGCTTGACGACGCCGACCGCAAGCCCTGGCTCGAATCCATCGGCCGCTTTCTCGCGGACCAGGACGCCGGGGCCATCGTGGGCTGCTCCGCGCTCAAGCGCTCCTACCGCGACATCATCCGCGCCGCGGCACCGGATACGGTCTTCGTGCACCTGCACGGCTCCTACGATTTGCTCAAGGAGCGCATGAGCCAGCGCTCTGGGCACTTCATGCCGGTCTCCCTGCTGGATTCACAGTTCGAGACGCTTGAGGAACTGCAGCCGGGGGAAGCAGGCATCGTGCTGGATGTCAGCGCTGCCCCGGAGGACCTTGCCGCCGCAGCAGCCGAGTACCTGCAGGTCTAAAGCAGTGCGGCGGCGCCGTAGAAGATAAGGACGACGCCGAAGCCGATCGCGGAAATCAGCGCCTGGTTGACGGTCCATGTCCGCAGGGTGGTGGCTACGTCCATGCCCATGAGCCGGCCGACCAACCAGAAGCCGGAGTCATTGACGTGGCTGCCAAAGACGGAGCCCGCTGCGGTGGCAAGCGTGATGAGGACCAACTGGATTTCGGTGAAGCCGCCTTCCTCCACGGCGGGCACCATGAGGGCTGCGGCCGTGGTGAGGGCAACGGTGGCTGAGCCCTGTGCCAGGCGCAAGGCAACCGCGATGAGGTAGCAGGCCAGGATAACGGGGATGCCGAGTCCGGACATGGAATCCGCCAGCGCGTCACCGATGCCGCTGGTGCGCAGCACCCCGCCGAACATGCCGCCGGCGCCGGTGATGAGGATGACGGAACAAATCGGACCGAGCGAAGACTCCACGGTCTTTTCGATGGCGCTCTTGCTTTCCCCACGGCGCAGACCCAGCACGACCATCGCCGCAAGAGTGGTGATCAGCAACGCGATCGGGGTCTGGCCTAAGAAGATGAAGAAGCGCACCCATGAGGCAGCGGGGTCGACGACACCCGCGGTGCCCAGCGTGGTCAGCCCGGTATTGCCAAAGATAAGCACCATGGGGATGAACAGGATGCTGAGAACCGCGAACGGGGAGGCCGGGCGCGCCGGCAGTTCCGCGTCGCTCACCAGCGCGCCGGTGACCGCCTCCTCGAGGCGGTAGGGGTACTTCTTTCCTAGGTGGAGCCCGAAGCGGTAGCCGGAGAGATACCACGTGGGCAGCGCGACGAGGAGACCGAAGATAAGGATGAGGCCGATGTTCGCGCCGAAGAACTCACCAGCTGCGACAGGTCCCGGGTGCGGTGGGACGAAGACGTGCATGACGGAAAAGGCGCCAGCGGCGGGGATGCCGTAGGCCAACACTGGACCATCGAGGCGCCGGGCGACGGCAAAGATGACCGGTAGCATCACCATGAGACCCGCGTCGAAGAAGATGGGAAAACCCATGATGAGGGAGGCCACGCCCAGCGCCAGGGGCGCTTTGTCTTCGCCGAAGAGTTTCACGAGGGCGTCGGCAAGCGTCTTGGCGCCGCCGGAGGTCTCCGCCAGCCGCCCGATCATGGCGCCCAGGCCCACCAGCAAGGCCACGGAACCCAACGTCGATCCGAAGCCGCTCGTCATGGTGGGCACCACGCCGTCCAACGGGATGCCGGCGGCCAACGCAGTCAGCGCGGAGACCGTGACGAGGGTGACGAAGGCGTGCACCTTGAAGTAGATGACAAGGACCAAGATGACCGCAATTGCAGCCGCGGCAATACCGAGAAGGGGCCCCGTCGTAAGCGTGGGTTCCCACGTATCCATGACATTCATGGATGCTGATTTTACTAATGCAACGTGCGGTGATCTAGGGGCTACACCCCGAGGGCCGGGCCCACCGTGGCCCAACTGATGGCCAGCTCACGTCGGAACAGCCCCCACGTGTGACGCCCCTCCGGAAGCTCGTAGTAATCGAGGTCCACACCAGCTGCGGTGGCTTGCTTGGCGTAATAGGAACTGCACCAATAATCCAACCGCTCGTTGAGGCCTAGCGCCGGCAGCGGTGAGTCCTCAATGTCGACATCAAAGTCCGCCGGGCCACCGCGTGAGACGATGACAAACGTCTTCCTGCCGTGCTGCTTATCGAGGTTGAGAACCGGCGAATGCCGAGCCCACGCGGGATCCCACGGTGCACCAAAGGAGCGCGCCGGGTCCGTGCCGTAGAACGCGGCGCTGACCCACGCGAAGCCTTGCGCGACAACACCCGTGGTCGAGGGGCAACCGGAGATGGAACCGGCCACCTTGAACCGCGGATCATAGGTGGCAAGTTCGAGTGCTGGACCGCCAGAGTTACTCACGCCCGCGATGCCGTCGGTACCGTTGCCGTGAAACTCGGCGTCGATAAGCTGCGGGAGCTCCTTGGTCAGGTAGGTGGCCCACTTGTACTTTCCGTGCGTGTCGTGCGGCTGGGACCAATCGGACATCATTGAGCCATAAGCACCGCGCGGCGAGACAACATTGACCTGCTTGTCCTGGAAGAACTCGGAGGCTCCTCCGCCGTCCCACCACAGTGCGTCCTCGCCTCCTCCGGCACCACCGAGCAAGTAATAGGTCGGGCGGGGCTGAGTATTCTCCAATCCACCCGGCGGGAGAATAATGTCGTTGGTGATGACGCGGTCCATGGATGGTGAGTAGGCCTTGAACTGCCACACGTTGTCCTGGATGTGCTGCAGCTCGCGCAGCTGTGCCGGCGCGGCGGTTGCTGGTGGGCGCGTGGCTTCCGGCGCTACGACGGGAATCTTTAACAGCTGGAGCAGCGGTCCCCATACGGCAAAGATGTTCTCCGCGAAGAGCACGGGGGCCAACGGACCCAGCGCAATGGGCTCGAGGGCAGAGGAGTGCTGATCAATGTTGGTGACCTCGCTGCTCAGCGAGTCTGCTGAGTGTGCGGAATCAACTGAAGACTGCGCGTGTGCGAGATGAGTGTGGGGAGGAGAAAGAATCAGCCCCACCGAAAGAATGCCCGCGAGCGCGGTGCGAGAGGAAAGCATTATCTCAGAATATCCAACAAACATTGCATCGACTGCATTAGTGCATTAGTACATAACAGCGCTAGTGGGGCTGGGCGCTCCAAACCGGAGAAACGTAAACCCCCGACCGCATGGGGGCGGTCGGGGGTTTACGCACTCTCTCGCAGCCGGACTAAGCGCCGGCGTGCTGCACACTCGTTATGTAGAGGAGGGGGCTGTTATTTAGAACAGGCCCTCAGCCTTCTTGCCGGTGTCCTTGACGGTGATCTCGCGGGAATCAACGTTCTGGTCGTTGTGGGTGGACTTGTCACCGTCGAGGCGGGAAATCTGGGTGACCTCGATGTAGTTCTTCAGGCGGCCTTCCTTGGTGTTGCCGTCGCCGAAGTCCAGGTTGGCAACGCGAGCGGACTCGCCAGCGTTAATCGGGTTGGCCAGGGTGACCTCGAAGGAGCGGGTGGAGGTCTTCTCGTCGAAGCCAAGGTCGCGGATGTGCGCACCATTGGAGGAACGCGGGGTGATCAGGCGGTCAACACCCTTCGGGCCCTCAGCGGTCTTGACGTCAACGCGGTACTGAACTGCCGGGTAGTTGCCGTAGTAGCGCTCGGTGCCGACGTTCTCCAGGCGGAGAGCAACGGTGCCTGCGAAACCTGCGTGCTTAGCGCCAGAGGTGGTCAGAACCGGCTTCAGGTCCAGCTTCTGCTTAGCCTCATCGGTCTTGCCGTTCTCGACGTCCTCCTGGACCTTCTTGTCGGCTTCCTCTTCCTTCTTGCCTTCGGCCTCGGAGACAACCTTCTCCTCCGGAGCAACCTCGTTGTCCTTGATGACCTCAGCGTCAGCCTCCGGGGACTTCTCCTCCTCAACAACCTTCGGGTCGTTGACGTCGGTGGTGTTCTGAGCGTCCTTGTTCGGAGCGTAGGAATCAGCGATGTCGTCGTAGAGCTTGACGCGAACCTCGTTCTTCATCGGCTGCATTGCGGACCAGAAGGTCGGGGTGGACCAGGTGCCGTTCGGCTTGCAGTACTGCTGGGTACCGGTCATGTTCAGAACGCGGAAGCCGTAGGTGGCCTCACCGGTGTGGTTCGGCGGAACATCGTACGGGCCGATGGACTGGCCAGCCTCCCAGGACAGGGAGTAGGACGCGGAGGCGCCGAGCTTGGTGGCGATCTGGTGGGAGATGCCGAAGGAGCCCTCGGAGTTCTTGCCGGAGCCCTTGCCGCCCGCGTTCATGGAGGTGGTCTCAGTGCGGTCACCGTTGACGGACAGGGTGATGGACTGGGACTTGGACAGGTCCTGCTGCAGCGGGATGTCCTTCTTGGTCTGGTTGGTGGTGGAGATGGTGCCTGCCGGCATGAAGTTATCGGTCACCTTGTAGACCACGGTGCGGTGGTCCTCCCACGGGTTGCAGACCGGACGCGGGTTGAGCACGTTGGCCTTCATGTGGTCGGAGCCGTGGCTGGTGTGGACGATGGGGAGCTTGGCGTTGACGGCCGGGGTCTCCGGGTAGGACTCGGTGTGGGTTGCTGCGGATGCAGCCGGTGCGATGAGGGCGGTGCCCGCAATCGCGAGGCCGGCGATGAGGCCGGCGGTACGACGACGCTTGGTCATGGTTGTTCTCCTGGATGAAAAAGTTTGGGGCAATATGGTGACGCACTGTGGTGGCGCTGCGTATGCGCTGTAGCGCTCAGTGCGTGACGTGAATCAACGATAAGGTGACTTTCAGGATCGCGCACCCTAAGGATTGTTTATATTTTTGGAGAGCGAAGTATATTTCGATAGGGTGACGCGAAGGTGAACAATTGGCTAAGAAATTTGCGCCGACCTTGGTTTTGTCCAACTAGACCGTATTCTGGGAAAACGTCTCTTTGACCATTTGGCCACAAACTAAAGAATGACCCCATACGGGGTAGGAAAAGGTTGCGTGCAGCGCTTATTGCCAGGCCATTTTTAGCCCCAGAGGTGCGCGCGGGATTGCATGCAGGCCCGCGGCTTACTTAAAAAATTCTTAGGGATGGCGCGTTAATCTTCTTCAATTTCCGGATCTTCGGCGCGCGCTTGCTCGAACACCTCAGCCGCTGCGCGCAGGTTAATGGTGCCGATGATGAGGCCCACCACGATGTCCGGCCACGGGCTTGCCCACACCAGCATGAGTAGGCCGGCGCCGAGAATGAGGATATTGGCGGCGACATCATTGCGTGCCGCCAGCCATGCGCCGCGCGTAAGCGCGCTGCCGTGGCGAAGTTGTATGAGCAGCACCGCGCAGAGCAGGTTGATGAGCATCGCTGCCACGGCCGTGCCCGACAACGTAAGTGGCTCAGGTACGGCGCCGGTGATGATCTTCCATATCGCCATGCCATAGGACGCCAACGCCGGAATCAGGATCAGCCCGGCTAGGCCATAGCTTGCTTTGCGACGTCCCTCCGCCGACCACCGCAGCGCGAGCAGGACGAGCGCATTGATGAGAAAGTCCTCGAGGAAGTCGGCGGCGTCAGCAAACAGTGCCGCCGAGCCGATGATGGAGGCGATGATGAACTCGCCGAAGAATCCGAGGAGGTTCAGCGCGGCGACCCAGGCGACAATGCGCCGGGCGCGCGCGTTCAGGGTAGAGGAGGAGAGTTCTTGAGACACGGCACCTGAGCTTAGTGGGCTGAGGTGCCGTGTCCCAACCTATTTTTCTTATGAGGGGTTGTGCATTAGTCGACGATGGTGACGTCGTCCTCGCGGCGGTGCTTCTCGCCAGCGAAGCCGCCGAAAGCGGTGATAAGGGCGGTGGCAGCCAGGATGATGATTCCTGGTGTGGAACTGGGGTGCTCGTTAGAGGCGTTCAACGCGGTAGCGAGGAAGGGGAGCAGGCCTGCCACTGCAGACGCGATGTTCGCGGAAATTGCTACACCGGAATAGCGGACGTTGGCCGGGAAGACTTCCGAAAGGAGAACGCCGGAGACGGAGTAGGTGATGGTGACCAGGGAAAGCCCGATGCAGACGGCGAGCGTGAGTAGTACGGCATTGCCGGTATCGATCATTGCCCACAGTGGCCACGACATGATGGCAGTGGCAAGACCGCCGTATCCGATGAGGCGGCCGGGGCCAATCTTTTCGCCGATGCGGCCGAAGATGATGTTGATGAAGATCTGGCATACGGCGCCAAGGAGGGTGGCATTAACAACGGTCTGGCGTTCGAAGTCCAGCGTGGTTGTGGCGTAGGAGAGGACATAGGTGCTCATGACGAAAAAGCCACCGATGCCGAGGAAAGCGGCCGCGGAAGCAAGGCACAGTTGTGGGAAGTGCTGCGTGAAAAGTTCCTTCAGTGAGCCTTGGTGCGCAGCCTCGTCGGCCTCAGCTTCCTCTTCGAGGGCTTTGTAGACAGGAGATTCTTCAGCCTTTGTGCGAATCCACAGTGCTACTCCAAGGAAGGGGAAAGCGATGAGGAAGGGAACACGCCAGCCCCAGGAGCTCACCGCGTCATCATCAAGCATGAGCACAAGTGCGAAGGCGCCGGAGGAGAGCAGTGTGCCGGCGGGGGAGCCGATCTGTACGAAGGCCGCGTAGCGGCCGCGTTTTTCAGCAGGGGCGTGCTCAATAGCCATGGTTGTTGCGCCGCCCCATTCGCCGCCGACGGCGATTCCCTGAAGCAGGCGCAGAGTGACTAGCGCGATGGGTGCCCAGATGCCGATGCTGTCAAAGGTGGGCAATAGACCGATGATTCCGGTGGCGACGCCAATGAGAACGATCGAAATGATCAACGCTGGTCGTCGGCCCATCTTGTCGCCGATCTGGCCGAAAATGACTGCACCGAGAGGGCGGGCAAGGAAGCCCACGCCGAAAGTGGCGAGCGAGGCCAGGGTGGCGCCGGTGCCCGACATTCCCGAGAAGAAGAGTTCGTTGAAGACGAGTGCTGCGGCGGTGCCGAAGAGGAAGAAGTCGTACCACTCGAGGGCTGTGCCAACGAACGCGGAACTGGCGATACGGAAGACATCTTTTGACTCGACCTTGATTTGCTCGGGGTCAGATTGGACCGGGGCAGCCGGGGGTGGATTGGTAGTCATATCCAGGTGCTCCTTGTGTGAAGTGCGTTACCTTTCCTGGAAACGATAGGTGTAGGTCACCTGAAGGGGGATGTTCTGGCAGCATTTATATGCATCACCCCATCGACTGGGCGGCAGAAGTGTGCGGTTGCACAGGACTTAAGGTGTCGCGCGGTGCAGTGCGAGCAGCACTCGGGCCGCGTCCTTGGGCCGGGTGATATCAAGGCCGGTGAGCTCAGTAACGTGTCGCAAGCGGTTGAGTACGGTGTTGCGGTGGCAGTTCAGCGCTTCGGCGGAGTCCTTGATGGAGCCGCAGTCCAGGTAGGTGGTGATGGTTCGGTACAGCGGCGCGTTCTCAAGGCGCATTTGGGCAATGGTCTGCGTCAGCTCCGTCATGCCGCTGGCTGTGAAGTCTGCGAGGGCATCTCCTGCGACAGCCCAGAGTGCATCCGCCGCTTCGGTGAGTTGGCTCAGCGGGCCGGTGGAGTCGAAGATGCGCGGCGCTTGCTGCGCCGCCGCGCGAACTCCGGCTAAGCCGATGACGTCGCGGAAAAGTATGCCCGAGATCGTCGTCAGCCCTGCGCCGGTGTCCTTTGCGGTCTGTTCGCTGGGCCTTTGGTCTCTAGGCCAGAAGGTAACGAACATCCCGCGCACAGGGTGGCCGAAGGCCTCGCCGGAGGAGATGGGGGCGTCGAGAAGCGCGCGCAATTCCACCGCCGCGGTGGGGTGCGCCACCACGACGTCGAAGTGGGTGCCAGCATCGATGTTGAGTGCGCGGGCGATCTCCGCGATGCCGAGCGTGCCCAGGGACTCGGCAGCGAAGAGCCGTTCCAGGTGCCGGGCGTGAGCGCGGTGCACGTTGTGCTGCCCGCGCGCCTCCTCCAAGCGGTAAGCATCGCGCACCACGAGGTTGTACATCGTCACAACCGAATGCACCTGCGCCACGTGGTCGATGAGCACCTCCTGGTCCACGCCGGCCGCGCGGCGGAGGTGTTCCCAGAGGACCGTGAAGTCGAGCTGGATGGCGTCGATCAGTGTGGCTAGTTCCACCCCCTGGTGCGCGCGCCGCCGGCCGAGGCTTTGCGCATGGGCGCGAAGCTCCTCCTCATCCATCGCGCCGACCAGCACGTCAGTGATGCGCGCAAAAACCTCGAAGGCTGTCAGGCGCAGCTCATCTTCGCTCACTAGGGAGTCGCCGTAGCGTCCGGAACGAGAAAAAGCGGCGAGGAAGTCCTCCACCAGCCGGGGGATGGTGCCGTGGACCTCCGCGACGATGTCGCGCCAGCGTTTTTCGTGCATATGCACAACGCTACACGCCTAGCGGTGGTGGATTGCCCTGCAGGTAGCGAGGTGGCTCACCGATCTGGCTAGCATGTGGTGACAAACACAGCACGGTCCCCGTGCAGTTCGTCAGAGAAGCAGGAGGACGCATGATCACGCGCATCGACAACGCCCATATCCTGACCCAAGACCCCGCGCGGCCGGTCACGGATGCGGTGGCCTTTGCCAACGGCCGCATCCTGGCAGTAGGGGAGGCTGCCCGCGCCCTGCCTGCTGATGAGGCATGGGATGCCGGTGGGCGCACGCTCACCCCTGGCTTTAATGATGTGCATTCCCACACCGTGTGGTTCGGCCAGACGCTGCTGGAGGTGGATCTATCCCGGGCCACAACACCAGAGGAGGTCTATTCAGCGTTGCGTGGCACCGAGCCCAATCCCGACGGCTGGGTAGTGGCCGCAGGGTTCCGCCCCTCCGGGCTGGATGCGCCGGTGGAGATAGAGCAGCTTGACCGCGCGACCGGCGGTGCTCCGCTGCTGATCAAGCACAACTCGGGCCACGCCTACACGGTCAACACCGCGGCCCTGCGCGCGGCGGGCGTCGATCCCACCAACCCGCCGGAGGTGGAAGGCGGCGAGTTCCTTCGCGATGCCGACGGGCACTGCACCGGGCTGCTCGATGAAAACGCCATGCGCGCTATCCAGGAGGTAACCCTGCCGGAATCCGGGGAGGAGATCGCCCGCGCTCTTGAGCTGGCCACACGCCGTTACCTGGAGCGCGGTCTGACTTCCGTCACGGACGCCGGGGTGGCCGGCGGCTGGATCGGGCACAGCCCGCGCGAGATAGCCGCCTATCAAAACGCCACCCTGCACACCCGCATGCAGGTGATGGTGACCATGGACGTGCTCCACGAGATCTCCGGACACGCCTCCGACGGCCCGGGCTGGGGCCTCGACGGCGGCCTGCGCACCGGCTTCGGTGACGAGTGGCTGCAGGTAGGGCCGGTCAAGATCTTCAGCGATGGCTCCCTGCTGGGGACCACCGCCGCACTGACGGAGAACTACGCCTGCTGCTCCCATCACGGCTATTTTCAGGGGGATCCTGAGCAGATGCGCACCCGCGCGCTGCAAGCGGCGAATTCCGGCTGGTCACTGGCCATCCATGCCATCGGCGATGCGGCGGTGGATTTTGCGATAGAGACGCTGGAGGAGGCCGTCGACAAGCATGGCGTGCCCGCCATGCCGCACCGCATCGAGCACGGCGGCGTGGTGCGCCCGGACCAAATTGAGCGCCTGCGCGGCAAGCCCATCGTGGTGGTTCCGCAGCCGCTGTTCATCCGGGCTTTCGGCGACGCGATGGCGGATGCCCTCGGCCCGGAGCGCACCGCGTGGAGCTACCCGGGCAAGCGGCTTCTCGACGCCTCCCTCATCCTCCCCGGCAGTTCCGATCAACCCGTGGCACCCGGGGTACCCCTGGAGGTCATGCAGGCCTTCGTGGAGCGGCGCACCGCCTCGGGCCGGGACTATGGGCCGGAGGACCGTTTGACCCCAGCCGAGGCTCTCTATGCCTACACCGCAGGTTCGGCCGCGGCGACGGGCTGGGCCGGGCGCAAGGGGCAGGTGATGCCGGGGCAGCTGGCGGATTTCGTGCTGCTTTCACAGGACCCACTGCAGACTGATGATCTTTCCACCATCGACGTGGCCGCCACCATCGTGGGCGGCGAGCTGCGCTACGGAAGTTTTTAAGGAGTAGAAATGCGAGCAACCACTAACGAACAATTCCTGGCCGATTTCCAGGCCATGTCCGCCAACGGCGCCACTCCGGGGGGCGGCGTGGAACGCCAAGCGGCGAGTGCCGGCGATAACCTCAACCGCGCCTGGTTCCACGAGGTCCTGGAATCCCTGGGAGCACGGGTCATCTACGACGAGATTGGCAACCAGTACGGTCTCTTTGAGCTCACCCCCGGCGCCGAGTATGTGGGCCTGGGATCGCACCTGGATTCGCAACCGCTGGCTGGCCGTTTCGACGGCGCCTATGGCGTCCTGGCCGCAGCTCATGCCGCCGGGCGCGTGGCGCAATCGGGTGCCAAGGCGCGCTATAACCTGGCGGTCATCAATTGGTTCAACGAGGAGGGCTCGCGCTTTGCGCCTTCCATGATGGGCAGCTCCGTGTTCGTAGGCACGCTGGCGCTTGAGCGCGCCCACTCCGCCACCGACCTTGCCGGCATCACCGTCGCGCAAGCCCAGGAGGAGGCTGGCTGGGCCCCGCGCGGTGAAGCCCCGAAGCTCGCGGCCTATGCGGAGATCCACGTCGAGCAAGGCAAGGAACTTGAAGCTGCCGGCAACACGATTGGCCTGGTCACCGCCACGTGGGGCGCGAAGAAATTCCAGGCGGTGGTCTCCGGTGAACAGGGGCATACCGGCTCCACTCTGATGGCCGATAGGAAGGATGCGCTCTTCGGTGCCTCCCTCATTATTGCTTCAGTGGAGCGCCTGACCCACGAGTTCGATGAAGGGCAGCTGCAGGCTTCGGTTTCGCAGCTAACACTGGAGCCGAACTCGCCCGTGACCATCGCGCGCGAGGTGCGCTTCAACGTGGATGTGCGCTCGCCGTCTACGGAGGTGCTGGACAAGGCCCAAGCACGCCTGCAGGAGATCATCGCCGAAGCAGAGGAGGAGTCCCGCACCTCAGTCGAGCTATCCCCGACGCACGAGTGGGCTCTCAACCCCTACCCGTCGGCCGGCGTCGCGCTGGCCCGGGAGGTAGTGGAGGAACTGGGTTACTCGCACCAGGAGATCTATACGGTGGCCGGCCATGACTCGACCAACCTCAAGGAGGTGGTGCCGACGGTCATGCTCTTCATCCCGTCCGTCGACGGCATCTCACACAACGAAAAGGAATTCACCACGGCGGAGGACTGCGTGGCCGGCCTGGACGTGCTGACGCACGTGGCGCAACGCCTCGTGGAATCCGGGTGCGGGGAGGGCTAGGTGCCCTGCGCGCCGCCGCGCAAGACGCGCTAGTTGCTATCTGCCTTAGTCGTTATCGCTCCACGGCTCGTAGCCAAAGGCCTGTAGTGCGACCTCGAATCCGCGCTTCATCGCGGTGAGCTCTTCCTCGCTGAACTCGTAGGTGCGTAAGCGCACTGGGCCGGTAAGCGGGACATGGAGCAGGAAGCGACGGCCTTCTTCGGTGATGTCGCACAAACGGCGGCGCAGGTCCTCCGGATCGTCGTTGAGCGCAATGAGATCATCACGCACTAAGCGCTTGACAGCCTGCCCGATGGTGGCGGGTTGCCATCCCAGTTCCTTGCGCAGCTGAAGGATCGGGATGGGGCCCTTCTTATCGATGAGCCGCAGAAGCGAAAGATGGGAACCGGTGATTCCGTACTCGCGGCGCGCTTCTGTGTCGAACCTAGCCCGGGCGCGTTCGAAGCGGCGGTACTCCGCGATGGTCTCAGCGATTGGATCAATATCTGTCACGTAATCAAGCGTAAAAGTTCGGGGAGGGAATCTGCAACCGAGTTCCAAGAACACACTTTTAGCCACCTTATTGGTGTTAGGCGGGGGTAATATAAAGGAAATTTATGCCGCTAGTCGAAAGAGTTTGATCCATCCAGCGGAAGCGGCGGTAAATAGCAGATGAAAAGGACTTTTATCGGGTTCGGAATGCAAGAGGCGGCTGTATTCTTTGCCCGTCCGCGGGGGTGAGTTTAAAAACTGGTGACACGAGACGCAAATGTGACTATTGTTAACGTGCAGTCAATCTTTGGCTCCCTACATTTTGTATGACTCCTAAGGAGAATCCATGAAGATTTCCCGTTCCCTTGCTGCAGTAGCCCTGTCCGGTACCCTCCTCCTCGGCGGCACCACCGTTGCAATCGCCCAGATTCCGGACGCAGCAGACAGCACCGAAGGTATTGGGCTGCCGGCGACCATTGTGGTTGATGGCGTCACCTACTTCAAGGACACGACCGCCGAAGAAGGTAAGGGCGGTTACAAGTCCGCAGACGGCAAGAAGACTCTGACCTACTTGGAAGCAAAGGCCATCGTCGATCGTCAAAAGGATGCGGAAAAGGGTTCTGAGTCCGAGACCTCCACCTCTGAGACGACGAGCGCCGAGGCTTCCGCGTCGGACACGACCACCACTACCAAGGCCACTGACCCGGCGGGAAGCGAGACCTCTAAGACCTCCGAGCCGAAGGAATCTCCCACGAGCTCGAGCGAGACCTCGTCCTCCAAGCCTGCTGACAATTCCGAGAAGTCCTCTACCTCCGCCACCACGACTAAGACTGCAGAGCCGTCTACTTCCAAGACCGCGGAACCAGGCGACAAGAAGAGCTCCGCTGAGGGTGTACTGTCCTCCAAGGACGGCAAGCCGACTCCGCTGGCTATCTTCGGCATCGTTGCCGGCGTTCTCGCTGCCGTTGCTGCTGCCTTCCCGGCTATCGCGAAGGCCCTGAACCTCAACATCAAGCTGCCTTTCTAAGGCTAAGTAGCTTCTAGGTTCTTTTTGCCCCTGCCTCGTTGAGGCAGGGGCTTTTGTCTTGGGTTAAACCGGCGTGGTTTCCTGTAATAAGAACTTCAGCGCCCGGGCCGCTCACACTGAGGGCCACAGGGCGCTGAAGTCTCTCTATCTCTCTCTGTGTGCGTTCTCTCCAACGCACGACATACAGTATGCAACTGATCGGCAGACAATGTGAAGCTTAGACTCGCCTAAAAGGCAGAGGAGAGCTGTGAGTTTGCTGTGCTGGTTGAATTCCGCTGGTTATCGCCACCAAGACGCAATGGAATCTGTGCGGGGAGTTGCCCCCGGGGTTAATAATCGGGGTTATGGAGAGCCAAAATCGGACGGATTAATGGGGCGTTGTGAGCGGGGGAGCTTTTCCACCACAAGGCGGTAGGAGTCCGTCACAAGTTCGTTGAGTAGCTGCGGGGTGAGGCGGGGATCTGGGTGAACAGAAACCCAGTGTCGCTTGTTCATGTGGTAGCCGGGTGTGATGAAGGCGTGCTCGCTGCGCAGTGCTTCGGCGTCCAGGGGCTCAGCTTTGAGGATGGCCTGCGGGCGGCCAGTTGCCGCGGTGAGAAGGAGGAAGACCTTGCCGCGTACCTTGAACACGTCCCAGTCAGAGCCGAAAGGGTGCGTCAACATAGCGCCGGGGAGTTCGGCAGCGCGGGCGCTAGCGCAGGCGTGGAGATCCAGTGGAGAAGAAGAATCCATGTGAACCAGGCTAGGTGAAAAACACCGCTGGGCCCCTCCCACGATTCCTCGGGGAAGGGCCCAGCAGCGTCTCTATCAAGTTCCTCCGATTATCGGCCACTGGCCGCCCTCCGGAGGATGAGGGGTTCTCTCTCTCGCATGCGCTCTCTCAAACGCACAACACAGAGTATGGCGGCCAGTGCTGGCACCGCCATGAACTCCGCCTGGCAGTTTTCTGCTAGTCGATTTTTGCTAATCAAAACGCGCGGAACGCTTCTCCAGAAATGCCGTGACGCCCTCCTTGTGGCCAGCTGAGGCCATCTGCGCGTACTGCGTCGGCTCTTCCCAGGTGAGCTGTTCATCGAGCTGCCCCAGAGCCGTGCGGTTGATGGCCTCCTTGGCTTTGGCCAGGGCATCGCGCGGTGCGATGTGCAGGCGTTCTGATAACTCCAGTGCAGTGGCCAGTGCGTGGCCCTGGGGTGCGCGTGTGGTTACGAGACCTGCAGCCTCGGCCTCGGCGACGCCGAGCTTGTCTTGCAGCAGTGCCAAGGCGAGCGCGCGGTGGCGCCCCACGGAGGCCAGCGCGGTGAGGCTCACGCCGCCGTCAGGGATAAGGCCAATCTTGCCGAAGGGCAGCGTGAAGTAGGAGTCCTCGCCGGCCACGATGAGATCGCAGGCAAAAGCCAGCGAAGCACCCGCGCCAGCGGCCGCACCTTCGACTGCGGCGATGACGGGAATTTCGGCGGCCTGAATCTCAGCCACCAGTGCGTTGAGCTGGGGAAGCATGGTGGACTCGGCCGGGTCGGGAGTCTCGCCCGCAGCTTGCGCGGTGGCTGCCTCTTGCGCGGCGGCGACGAGATCCGCTCCAGCGCAGAAGGCGGTTTCATCGCCGGTGATGATGAGGGCGCGGATGGCGGGGTCAGAGGAGGCGTCGGCAAGCGCGGCGGAGAGGGCTAGACAGTGTTCCTTGGCAATGGCGTTGCGGCGCGCGGAGTTATTGATGCGTGCGACGAGGACGGAGCCTTCGCGGCGGGTGAGGATGGCATCGGTCATGGTTTAGTCCTTAACAAGCTGGGTGAGGGAGGAAATGATGCGCTCGGCCTCAGCGGAGATGCGAGAGACGATTTCGGAACAGGGTGCCACATCGTGGATTAGACCCTGCGACGTTCCGCAGGTCCACACGCCTGCATCCAAATCACCGGTTTCGTAGACTGCACGGCCGCGCTTGCCGGCAACGAGGTGGCGGATATCCCCAAACTCGGCGCCCTGGGCAAGGCGGTCGGCAACCTCATCGCTGACAGCGTTCCTGGCCACGCGGGTGGAATTGCGCAGCTCGCGGAGGATGAGCTGGGTATCCAGCTCGCTGCGCTCCACGATGGCCTGTTTGACGTTCTCGTGCACTGGGGCTTCCGTGGAAGCCACGAAGCGGGTTCCCATGTTGATGCCCTCGGCGCCCAGTGCCAGGGCGGCAGCGAGCCCGCGGCCATCCGCGAAGCCGCCTGAGGCCACGATGGGGATGTCCAGCTGGTCCGCGGCGGCGGGAATGAGCACGAGTCCCGGAATGTCATCTTCGCCGGGGTGGCCGGCACACTCGAAGCCGTCGATGCTCACGATGTCGACGCCCACCTTCTGTGCACTCAGCGCATGCCGCACGGAGGTGCACTTGTGGATGACGGTGATGCCGGCATCCTTGAAAGCCGGCATGTGGTCCTTGGGGTTGTTGCCGGCGGTCTCTGCAATCGTGACGCCTTCCTCAATGATGACGTCGCGGTATTCCGCATAGGGCGGTGGGGTAATTGCCGGGAGCATGGTGAGGTTGACGCCGAAGGGCTTATCGGTCAGCTCGCGTGTGCGGCGAATCTCGTGGCGCAAGTCTTCCGGGGTGGGCTGCGTAAGCGCGGTGACGACGCCGAGGCCGCCGGCGTTGGATACCGCGGCGGCGAGTTCAGCACGGCCGACCCATTGCATGCCGCCTTGGATGATGGGGTGAGTGATGCCGAGCATCTCGGTAACGCGGGTGGAAATCATGAGTGTTGTGCTCCTTGGTGGTGCGAAATTATGGGGGAGGAGGGTGAATGAAAAGGTGAATGGCTATTCGGAAAAATGGGAGTGCAGGCGGCCCCTGAGGTCATCGGGCAGGGCGATGGGGCGGCGCGCGGAGACGTCGATAAGCACCAGCGTCGCCGTCGCGAACACGCACGACGTTCCGTTCTGGATGAGTTCGTGGGAAACCTGGTAGGAGGTGGTTCCGATGCGCGAGATCCACACCCGCGCCTCGATGGAATCGGTGTAGGTGAGCTCGGCGTCGTACTGCACTTCGAGGGAACGCACCACGTGAGCATAGGAATTGGTGGCGACGGGGCCGCTTAGTTCGGCAGCCGCACGGACGCGCGCTTCCTCTAAAAGCGTGACCATCGTGGCGTTATTGACGTGGGCGTTCGCGTCCTGGTCGGACCACCGCAAGGCAAGGGTTATCGGGATGGCGTTGGCGGGCGCGCGCATTGTTCCTCCTGGGGAGAGCGGGTAAAGTGATGCGTATTACTATACATACGAATTGTGGTTCGTCACTCGAATCGTGAGGAGAACGCCATGACAGATCTGCTGGGAATCGATGCTCTGCTGAGCGAAGAAGAAAAAGCTACCCGTGACCGCGTCGCCGCACTGGTGGATGAGCACATCCGCCCGCACGTGGGGCAGTGGTACGAGGACGCGGTGCTGCCGGACTCTATCTTCCCGGTGCTAGCGCAGGCCGGACTGTTCGGGATGCATCTGGAAGGCTATGGCTGCGCTGGACGTTCCGCGGTGGAATATGGGCTCGCCATGCAGGAGCTGGAAGCAGGGGACTCCGGTATCCGCACGGTGGTATCGGTGCAGGGCTCGCTGGCGATGTCGGCGATTTATAAGCATGGTTCGGAGGAACAGAAACAGGAGTGGCTTCCCAAGATGGCAGCCGGTGAGGTCATTGGCTGCTTCGGCTTGACAGAGCCGACCGCCGGTTCGGACCCGGCAAGCATGGTGACGGTGGCGCGCTACCGCTCCGGTGAATGGGTGCTGGACGGTGCGAAGCGCTGGATTGGCCTGGCGAGTGTGGCCGGGGTGGCCATCATCTGGGCCAAGGTTTCTGAGGAGGACGCGGCGGCTGCCGGGGTGGAGGCGGGCGTGCGCGGGTTCATCGTGCCGACGTCCACGCCGGGGTTTAGGGCGACGCCAATTACCCGCAAGCTGTCGATGCGCGCTTCTATCCAGTGCGATATTGAACTGGAAGGCGTTACTTTGCCCGCCGACGCCCTGCTGCCCAAGCATCCGGGACTCAAGGGGCCGTTTATGTGTTTGAACGAGGCTCGCTTCGGCATTAGCTTCGGCGCTTTGGGCGCTGCCCGTGATTCTTTGGAGGTGGCTCTGGAGTACGCCAAGGAGCGCAAGCAATTCGATCGCTCGCTGGCGTCCTTCCAGCTCACCCAGCAGAAGCTGGTGGATATGGCGGTGGAGCTGAACAAGGGGCAGCTGCTGGCGCTCAACCTGGGCCGCGCCAAGGATGCGGGCACGCTGGAGCCCTACCAGATTTCGGTGGGCAAGCTGGCCAACTGCCGCACTGCCATCGACATTTGCCGCCAAGCCCGCACCATCCTGGGCGGCAACGGTATCACCGCGGACTACTCGCCGCTGCGCCACGCCGCCAATCTGGAATCAGTGCGCACCTACGAGGGCACCGATGAAATCCACACGCTGATTCTGGGGCGGGTGCTGACGAGGGAGCAGGCGTTTAGCTAACCGCGTGGCGTCGTACCGGTGAGGCCATACGGGCTCCACTGCGCAGATGGTCTTATTCGTTTGGTCCCTCTACTTTGGTCCCTCATCTGGGATGAGGGACCATCTGTGTGCTGAAAACCAGAGAAAGATGGTCCCTTCACTCTGCTAAGAGACCAGAGTAAAGCCTGACTTAGGTCATGGGTGGGTGAGTAAC
>NZ_KV796807.1:0-39988 GCF_001809235.1 Corynebacterium sp. HMSC072A04
ACGTGTCCACGATTTGCGGGCAACCCCAGTTGGTGTGTGCGGTGTGCTTGGTTACTCCATGGTTTGGGCGTGCGGCGTTGACGTGGGTCGTCGATATGTCCAGTGCTGGTATCACGGTGGCGTATTTCTATACGTGCTTCTGCGCCTGGAAGATTGCGCGTACCGGACAGGTGACTGGCATGACAAAGCCCATTGCGCCGAACAAATTCTATGAGTACTTCGCGCTGGCCGGGTGCATTCTCTCCATCGGGTTCCTGGCTCTGCTCTTTATTCCGGGCTCGCCTGGCATGCTGGGAACGGCTCCGCTCATCGCGCTGGTGGTCTGGATTGCGTTGGGTCTGGTGTCATGGACCATCAAGAGCCGGCAGCTGAAGGATGTGCCGCCGGAGAAGACAGCATCGTTGATTCTGGAATAGCCAGGGCGGCTAGTCAGTAAGGGGAGAAGAGGGTTTGCGCATAGAGGAAACCGTAGTTCTCGAAAAGTGCTGTGCCCTGGGGTTGTGTGGTTGGTTTGGGGAGCGGAAGGCGTCGGAAAGCACGGCGTAGACGGCGCGAGTTAACACTAGACTTTGAGAAGGACAGTGTTCAGTCGGCATCGAGAAGCAAGGAATGGGCTAATGAACAGCGTGAAGCTGCGGGGCATTATTTTCCGCAACGAAAAGCCTACTGACACGTGAAGTGTGGGCTTCGGACGCGCGAGCCGGGACTTCGGACTGCTCACCGCTGTTGCGGTGGCTGGGCCAGAGGAGAAGGTGGAGTACACATTCAAGGACAATGGGCCCAGCAAACGAGTGCTCCGCATCAATCGTGGAGTCCAAACTTACTTGTTCGAGTATGACGTCGAACGCAAGAGTGTAAGGGCACTCTCGGTGCCAATTGAGCGGGGGTATGCCGACGGCGGTCTTAGCCCGCGGTGACGCGCTCGGTGGGGAACAAGATTGTATTGTTTCCTGTATGAGCACCATTCAGCCAATTGAGTACGTCGCCGTTAAAGGCTTTGCGTCCATCAAGGACGTAAAGCTTACCTTGGCACCGGACGTGACAGTTCTCATCGGTGCTAACGGTGCGGGTAAATCCAACATCATTCGCAGCTTTGAGTTGATGGCTCACATTATGAAGAGCAGACTTCAAAATTATGTGCTCGCACGTGGCGGGATGAATAATCTCCTCCACGTTGGACCACAAGGGCGTGATTCAGCTCTTTCCTTGAATGTGCAGTTCAGCCCCAAAGATGCCGACACATCAAATGGATATATTGCGCGTCTCAGGAGCACAGATGAGGATAGCGCTTTTCTCGAGGAGTGGTTGACCTTCCACGACCGCAAGAAGTATGCGGCGCCGTACGATAGCCCGCTGCCGGCTGGAACTGAGACTGCTTTAGAGAAACTCAGCGGTAAGGAGCAGCGCTTTGCTGAATATGTCCGCCCACTTCTTGCCGGTATTCGGGTATTTCACTTCGACGATGTCGGTTCCCAGGCCCCACCGAAAACCTTTTCTTCGGTGGCCGACAACTTAAGTCTTCATCCCGATGCTGGCAATATAGCTGCGTACCTTCTTCGGCTAAAGGCCGAGCTTCCTGATGACTATTTTGAGATTGTCTCGGCAATACGCAACGTGGCCCCTTTTTTCGATGACTTCGTCTTGGTCCCGGAAGGAGCTTCGCAAGACAACGTGCGTTTGAGGTGGACGCAGAAGAACCTTGATACGGTTTTTAACGCGGCGCAGCTTAGTGATGGCACGCTGAGATTTATCTGCCTTGCAACGTTGTTGCTTGCGCCTGATAGACCACAGTGCATTGTTCTTGATGAGCCAGAGTTGGGCCTGCACCCACATGCCATCGTGCAGTTGGCGGCACTATTGCGCAAGGCTGCCCATGCAGGCCGCCAATGCGTGGTCGCTACGCAGTCGGCACTCCTTCTTGATGAATTCTCTGTGCACAACGTGGCGGTATTAACGAGGAATAATGGAGAGAGTCAAGTAGTTTCTCCATCTGAAGAACAGCTGGAAGCGTTCTTGAGCGACTACACCCTAGGAGAGATGTGGCGGATGAACCTCTTGGGCGGAAATCTGCGGTACGAGGAAGCACTGTAAATATGTCCGTGCGTCACCTGATTGTCGAGGGGCAAACGGAACAGCAGTTTGCCGAGCGTACTTTGGTTCGGCTAGCAGCCGCCAAAGGCATTTACGTAACCACGAACCCTCCAAAGACGGGCACAACCAAGCATGGCATCAGTGCTCGTGGCGGAGGTGGGTGGAAGCATATAGTTGGTCCTGCGCGCAATTTCTTGAGGAACCCGGGGATAGACAAAGTAGGTGTTCTCTTTGATGTCTACGGGTCAGAATTCCAGAAGACGCATTCTGAGCTTGTTGGCTCCGAACTCCGGAATGCGGTGAAACGTGAAGCAACGGAATCGATCCTCAAAGGTCTTGACGTTGACGGAAACAAATTAGTGGTTGGCCCCGTCCTCTATGAGTTTGAGACACTCGTGATTGCGGCACTGGCTTCTGGAACCACCAAGGAAAAGCCCGCTGTTGTCCGAGAAGCGCGAGCAGCTGTAACGAAGGCGCACGGTGATGTAGAAGCTATTAACGGCTCAGTGGTAACTTCACCGTCTCATCGGGTGGCGAAGTGGTGGGAAGACAAGCTAGGCAAGCGCTATGAAAAACAAATTGATGGGCCACGAATACTCAATGAGGTTCCATGGCCCATCCTGAAGGAAGCATGCCCCACCTTTGCACAGTGGGTAGACGAGTTTCTTGATTAGAAGTCCGCGTGGACACGCTCCGCTACGGTGCGGTTGATACGCCACTCGGGGCGGGAACCGTCGCTAAAGCCGGAGTAGTACAACTCGAAGGACAGCTCATTGCCGTTGCCGTGGGGCACGAGGGCAGACTTGTAGAGGTTGGGGTAGCCGGATTCCTCATGGGAGATGATCGGGGTGTCTGAGCGCTTCCAGTTGATGCCGTCTTTCGAGCGCATAAGGTACAGGTTGCCCTTCTGGACTGTGCCACTCGGAATGATGTGTACTAGACCAATATATTCGCCGTTGTAGCGTTGAACGTCAATGTGCCACCAGCGCTCATTCGACTGAAGGTATGGATCAACAGAGGGGTACCGAGGCGTGGACCACGCCTTGAGATCACTGCTCTCGTAAAAGATGATTCGGTTAGGCACACCGGCGCGGTTTGCAACGCCGTATAGACGCCAATTTTCACCTGTCCAGATAAGGGCCTGCGACATAAACTGTGGTTCACCAGACCAGATCTCTTCCTTTTCAGACCAATGCACGCCATCGTTGGACTTGACCAGGAAAATGCGGTTGGTCTTGCCATTAGGCCGATCCACCATGCGCCACGTTAGGTACATTT
The DNA here is from genome assembly GCF_001809235.1 of Corynebacterium sp. HMSC072A04. NCBI lineage: Bacteria > Bacillati > Actinomycetota > Actinomycetes > Mycobacteriales > Corynebacteriaceae > Corynebacterium > Corynebacterium sp. HMSC072A04. The sequence continues at coordinate 3,370 of NZ_KV796807.1, forward strand.
CACCGCTTGGAGCCATGACGAGCTGGGTATCGGAGTTGTGCGGATTGGGTTTACCCAGTTGATCATCGATGGGTTTTGTCAGCCCTTTGGGAGCCTGCCAGGTCCAGCCGTCGTTGGAGACGACGACGTTGGGGTCCTCAGCACCTTCATCACTGCCCGGATACGGGGTCATGGCCATCCAGTACTTCCAACCGCTCCAACCATTCTCAAAGTACAGGACGGAGGGATGTGTGGCCTGGCCACTGCCCTCATGGGTGGGAAGATTGAGCCGTGGGCCGCGCGGTGCTGCCCATGCCCAGAGTGGTGCCTTATCTTCGCTATTAGCGAGTCGGTCCTTGATACCGGCAACGTGTTGCGCATAGCCGGGGGAAGGTTCCACGGACGTCGTGGGGGCTGCAGGTGTGCTCGTCGTCGGCTTAGCTGGGGTGGTGGAGGGCTTTGCGCTGGCCGTTGGTGCGGCAGTTGTACTTGGCTGCGCGGAAGGAGTTGGCTTGGTCGTCGGCGTGGGAGCGGGCGTAGGCCCTTGGGAGGAACCGATTCCTGGAAGGATGCCTGCAAGGAGCGCCAAACCGCCGATGCCAGCGGCAAGCGCCACTAGTGCTGTAATAGCTTGGCGTACCTGTTCTTCATTGAATTGGGGTAGCGAAGATGCAGGGAAGGTCGGGAATTGCTGTGCTTGCGCGGGCGCAGGCGCAGTAACCTGGCCTATAGTCAGCGAGGCTGTTAAGGCGAGAGCGACGAGTGCTTTACCGGTGCGGGATGGTCGGCGCATGAGAGGCTCCTTTATGCGTGAGAACGAGATGAATAAGAATTCTAGCGGGCATTGGCGGGGATGGCGCGAGGTCTCCTAACGTATCTGCTCTCCTGCGGCCGCAAGCAGCGGTTTAACGGACTCTCATGCACTAGGATCTCCCTATGGCTAATTCGACTTCTGTCCGTACTGTTGTTGTCCCCGCAGCTGGTATGGGGACGCGCTTCCTTCCCGCTACCAAAACTGTCCCGAAGGAGCTGCTTCCAGTCGTGGACACTCCTGGCATTGAGATGATTGCCGAGGAGGCCGCGGGCGCTGGGGCGACGAGGTTGGCGATTGTAACCTCTCCTAATAAGGACGAGGTCATGCGACACTTTGATGAGTTTCCCGAACTTGTGGAGATTCTGCGTGCGCGCGGCAAGGACGAGCAGGCGGCGAAGGTGGAGCGTGCCGCGCAGATTATTCAGCCGGAGGCGGTTGTGCAGGACAAGCCTTTGGGGCTGGGGCATGCTGTCGGCTTGGCGGAGACCGTGCTTGATGACGATGAGGAATATTTTGCTGTCATGCTTCCCGATGACGTCATCGAGCCCACTGCAGCTATGAGTGAGATGATTCGTGTGCGCCAGGAGCATGGCGGTTCAGTGCTGTTGGCCGTGGAAGTGGACCCTGCGCACGTGTCGAACTATGGCGTGTTCGATATCGAGAGCACTGATGAGGACGGCGTGAAAAAGGTCGTCGGCATGGTGGAGAAGCCCGCGGCGGAGGACGCGCCGTCGAACCTCGTGGCAGCTGGCCGCTACCTACTTGACCGCGCTATTTTCGATGCGCTTCGTCGCATCACTCCGGGCAAAGGTGGGGAGCTACAGCTGACTGACGCCATCGACCTGCTGATCTCCGAAGGACACCCCGTCCACGTCGTTGTTCACGAAGGTATTCGCCACGACTTGGGAAACCCAGCAGGTTTTATCCCTGCCAGTGTGGAGTATGGTTTGCGCCACCCGAAGTATGGGCCGGCGCTGTTCCGAGATATTGAGGAAATCATGAAGAAGTACCGGCCACAGTTGGGGTAGGCTCTCGTATCCCATCACCTGATTCACTAGATCTGCAGCACATTTAATCAAGAATCTCTAGACTTGCCAGAAACGCGCGTTGGGATCGTCCGCAAGGTCCTGGCGCTCAAGGTGAATTGTCTGGAGTGAAACTAGATGTCGGAGAATACGACACTGCGGAAAACTATGAAGCCCTCGTGGGTGTTTGCGATGGCTCTCGGGGCGACGATTGGCTGGGGTGCCTATATCCTGCCCTTCGACTGGATGCAGAAGGCGGGGCTTGCCGGAACGGTCATCGGCTTTGTCATTGGTGGCTTGATCACTGCCGTTACTGGTTTGCCATTGGGTCCGCGTGGTTGAACTCTAAAGACGCAGCGCTCTCTGGCCAGTCTTGATGTCTTAGTCCCCTAGCAGTCCTTCGAGCTGAGGAGGAATAGGCTGCTCACTAGGAATCAGCTGCGCCTCCCTAGAGTTGTCCTGCCGTAAAAGCAAGCAAACGAAACTCTGGGGTGAGTCATAGAACTGGAAAAGCGGCCTCGAAGTAAACAGATTCCTCGAACGTGTTTCTTTAGCTCGATTGAGAACAAGCGCTGGGGTCCAAACCAGCAATTCGGAAGATTTTCAGTTTGAAGTCTTGACAATCTTGAATTCGTTTTAAAAGCGCTCCCACATACCTGGTTTCATTGATGCCTAAAGCGTCGCAGATCTGCTTCGGCACGCCGAGGTCCCTGACTGGGTAGCTTTCGATAATCGTCCACCACTCTTGGTTAGCTACAAGAGCGTTCAAATTGTCGAGCACCTTCGAGAGAGGGTTGCTCAGCTTAAGAGTTACTTCGTCTGAATCAGTGTTTGAAAGCGATATGCTCGTTAAGCTGTCTAAAGCTGAGTGGTGAAACTGTTTTGCGGCAGTGGTCTCCGCTAACCTCGTTAGAGCGCTCTCATCTGAAAACAGATTTTCAAGTTTGAGCTCTACCTGATTGATAGCAGAACCTACGGAAGAACCGAAGTTTTTCTCTAGGATTTGTGACATTTCATAAACTGCGGTTTTGCTGTAAAGGACGGACTCAACTTCTTCGACGGAAAGTACCTGTATCGACTCCGATTGGAGGCGTTTGACCTGGAATTCATCTCGAGAGTCTCGGTCGAGAATGGCCATTGCAGTAAGCCAGTGATGATCTTTAGAGTGGGCTATTCCTTTTGTTGATGCGATGACGTTTCGGCAACTTCCCGAGGGTACCACACGAAAGCCAGGGTAAAGGGCTTCGTATAACCTTTTATCTAAACTGGTTCCTTGGCCTTCGACAAAGATTATTTTTTGTCGTCCCCCCAATATAGCCCTGAGCGAGGACTCCGGGATTGCTTCAAACTGAGGTTTTTCGACCTTTTTCAAAGACCACCGAACTGGGGAAGAATTCTCCCATTTCACGCCGGAGGAGACTAGCAACGGGTATCCTAGGTGTAGGAAGTCTTCGGCGAGCCTCTCGTCATGACTCGAAATGATAAATGCGCAGTCTTGACGCGCTTTTATTAGTTCTAAAACTAATTTCGACGTAATATTTTTGTGAAGATGGCGCTCAGGTTCGTCAATTAGAAAAATTGTTCCTGCCGGTTGAGATATGATTTCTGCCCCAAGCAGCAAGGCCGATTTCTCACCATCCGACAAATCCCTGATAGGGACTTTTATATCTACTCCTTCGGTATCTCGATTTATAAAGATGCCAATGCTGGAGTGCCAATCTAGGCGCAGGTCGAGCTCGGCTGCGTCGAAAATTCCCGTAAGTTTCTGAAAATGAGATTCAGAGGCTTGAACGGCTGAGTTTTTGATATTGCGGATAGCTGAAGCTATACTGTTGTTTGCGTCATGAAAATTATTTAGGATTTTGACAAGCGTTTGAGATATCTCATCGTCTTCGAAATTAGCCGAGATGCGTGTTTCCGGCTCGGCGCGGGATCTCGACAAATGTCGGATGCCAATACTGTTCGGATCTAAGACTGGGGAACTTGTCTTTAACCAAATTCTTCTGTGGCCTACTATTCTGACGATAGGGAGTTCGCCTCCGTTCGCATGAAGCCAGAGGAGTAGGGCTGATTTTCCCGAGCCATTCGATCCTAAGAGCAACGTCGGGTTTTTCCGTCTGGCTAACAACGGGACCGGCTGCCCACTAATCGATGGAATGGACCATTCCTTGACTGTGAGGCTTTCTTGTGTCTTGTCTAATTCGGTCTTTGTATCCACTGTAAACTTCCTCGAAACAAAAGAACGGGGCTGCCTAATTATATCGCGATCGTGGGAAATAGATTTTCCTAGCTTTCCACAACGCCTACCGGACGCATTTTGACCCGATGTGAGAAAGGGAGAATGAGCGAACCTTCGGGGTGGAATAGTGATTTCTTAGGTTACGCTGCAATAGTTGCCGGTAGTGGGCGAGGGGAACTTGGATGACACGAGGGGGCGTCGTCAAGCGCCTGTGCGCGAGGGGTTGGGAATCGACCCTTGGGCCAACACCTAGGGGTGGGGCAAGGGTGTAGAGCATCAGAGTGATTGATGGCAGAACAATGCGGTGGTCAGCATCAGTTGCGCTAGCCGAATGAAAAAGGGGGAACCCTGAATTGGATCTATTAGATCTGCAGCACACAGAAACGAGAATCTCTAGACTTGCCAGAAACGCGCGCTGGGATCGTCCGCAAGATCCTAGCGCTCAAGGTGAAGTGTCTGGAGTGAAACTACATGTCGGAGAATACGACACTGCGGAAAACGATGAAGCCCTCGTGGGGCTTTGCCATGGCGTTGGGTGCGGCGATTGGCTGGGGTGCCTATATCCTGCCGTTCGACTGGATGCAAAAGGCGGGGTTTGGTGGAACGCTCATCGGCTTTGCAATTGGTGGGCTGATGATCGCCATCATCGGTTTGAGCTATGGCTTTGTCATCCGGGCGCTGCCGTTGACTGGTGGTGGCGTGGCGTTTGCGATGGCGGCGCTCGGCCGGACTCATGCGTTTATTGCGGGCTGGGCGCTGACACTGGGGTACTCGTGTGTTGTCGCGTTGAATGCCTCGGCGGTCACGCTCGTCTTCCGCGTCACGTTCCCGGAGCTGGTCATGCAGGGCGCGCTTTACGACGTCGCCGGGTGGACCATCTATCTCCCCGAAGTAGCGATCTGCTCGCTGTTCATCATTGGGTTCGCGTGGTTGAACTCTAAGGGTGCTGCGCTTTCCGGCCAGTTCCAGTTCTTTGCCGTTGTGCTCATGATTCTGGCGGTGGTGGTCATTGTGGCGTCGATGGTGATCTATTACGTCGTCGAGCGCCCGGAGCTCGCCCCTGCTTTCCCCGTGGATGTGCCGCCGGCTGCGGCGGTGGCGACCATCATCGCCTTTGCTCCGTGGGCCTACGTGGGCTTTGATTCCATTCCGCAGCTGGCGGGCGAGTTCAATTTCTCGCCGCGGAAGGCGCTGGGCCTTTTGCTGTGGGGTATTACTGTCGCGACGGTTATTTACATGGCGATGATGCTGGCGACGTCGATTGCCGTGGGCACCCACCACGGTGCTTTCGAGGGCGAGGCTTGGCCACCGGCGGCAGCCATTAGCGAGGTGATGGGGCCGGCTGGTTTGGTGCTCATGGTCGTCGCGGTGAGCGCGGGTGTGCTGACGGGCCTAAACGGTTTCTACACCGCGGCAAGTCGTGTGCTGTTTACGCTGGGGCGGGCTAACTTGGTTCCGCGCCGCCTGGGTGAGCTCAAGGGTAAGCAGCATGCCCCGCGCAATGCGATTCTCTTGGTGTGCGCGGTGTGCTTGGTGACCCCGTGGTTCGGGCGCGCGGCGTTGACGTGGGTCGTCGACATGTCCAGTGCTGGCATTACCGTGGCGTACTTCTATACCTGCTTCTGCGCATGGAAGATTGCGCGCACCGGCCAGGTTCCCGGGATGCCGAAGCCCATTGCACCGAACAAGTTCTATGAGTACTTCGCGCTGGCCGGGTGCATCCTCTCCATCGGGTTCTTGGCGCTGCTCTTTGTTCCGGGCTCGCCGGGCATGCTGGGAACGGCCCCGCTTATCGCGCTTGTGGTTTGGATTGTGCTGGGGCTGGCGTCGTGGGCCGTCAAGAGCCGACAGCTGAAGGATGTGCCGCCGGAGAAGACGGCATCGTTGATTCTGGAGTAGCTCGGGCGGTTAGTCGGTAGTGTTCAGGCGCTGCGGCCAATCACGGGCATTCGAGGTGAAGATGGCAAGCACGCTGTTATCGCCAGGTTTGCGGCAACTTAGACCAGCTAAATCGCTGCTAATTTGGCAGGTGAGCTGGTAGCTCTCACCGGTAACGGGGCTTTTAGCAGTGATGTCTGCAGTGTAAAGAGGATTGACCGTGGGGTCTGCTTGGTAGAGGGCGTAGCTGGCCTTCTTGGCAGGACCAAACATGGCTGCGGCAAACTCACAAGAGGTAGCGCTGCCGGCGAAGATTGTGTCGCCCTCTGGTGTCACGCCGCAGTCGCCGCCGACTTGGCTGGCGTTGATGGTCTGCTCGTCGGACTCTTTCTCTTGTTGCTTATCAGCTCGGGTTGGGGAGGGGCCTTCGTCTTCCTCGGTGGTACTTGAAGAGCTGTTCGGGCTTTCCGGCGTCGTTGATTCTTGAGCCGTTGTTGTTTCTTCGGTGGTGGTGTCTGGGGCCCCGGACGTGATCGGGTCATTGCCGCTGCATGCGGAGAGAGCGAATGCCGTTGCGACGGCGAGGGTGAGAGTAGAGGGTCTGTGCATAGCGGAAACTGTAGTCCTAGAAAAGCGCTGTGTCCTGGGTTTGATGTGGTCAGATTGGTGGGAAGAAGCGTCGGCAAGCACGGCGCTGACCGCACGCTTTAGCACTAGACTTTGAGAGGGCAGTGTTCAGTTGGCGTCGAGAAGCGAGGAATGGCAAATGGACAAGGTCGAGGTTGGAGACGTAGTTGCGTTTAGAGAAAGCGATTCCATCGTCGGACAATCTTTAAAGGCTCGGGTTGTGGACATTCAGCCTTCGGGGAAGGCCTCGTTTCGGTACTCCCTAGAGCTTGAGGACGGATCCATACGTAAGGTCCCACGGCCGCGAATTAAGGGACCGTGGGCGAAGGCTGCTGAGATCGATGAACTCGTGAATCATCAGGTGAGGCTACACGCGCAACGAGGTGGGGAAGAGCAAGACCGTGCCGCAAGCTTCATGATTGAGAGTTGCCGCCTAGGAGAAGCTATGGAGCGGGGAAGTGCCGATGATTTCATAATCACCGATCCGAAAACTCTTGAAGAACTAGTGGATTCCCCATTGGACGTGCTTTTGGACGGAGTGCTAACCACCCCCTGCAATGAAGGGCTGCAAATATCACCCTTAGGCGGAGTCCGCATTGTGCAAAGATTCGCGGAAGTCTCTCCAGATGAAGTGCTTGAGGTCGTGGCAAAAGAAGAGAAGGAGTGGAAATTTAAGCTTCGAGAGCATCAGGGAATTAATTCTGCGCGATGGGAATGGGAATTCTATTGTGAGCACTACCGTCCGGTGTTTGAACTCTGGCGTGAATGGTGCGGTTTTGCTGCGGTACGGAAGTACGAACGAGAAATAGCGGCTGAAGCAGAGGGAGAAAGGCTTTTTGACTTGGCTACGCGGCTAATCGAGATTATTGAAGAGAAACAACCAGAGATTGCCAAAATGTACCGGCAGGAACTACTTGCGGAGCAGATAACGCCGTATACCATCCGCGAGACCCCTGACAGGCCATTAGAGCCTGACGAAATTCCAGTTCGGGTTGAGTATCGCAGGCGGCGTTGGGGGTGATAGCAGTGCGTCTCTCGATTGAAAAGGCAAAATGAGGCATGATTAGGGGCAGAAGCAGCCCTACATTACGTACAGCTGCTTGACCCTCACCGGAGGCTACTGGCAGGTGAGGGTCATTTAATTTTCTTTCGCGCCCGGTAGACGGTGCGGTCGTTCAATCGAGTCGTTTCAAAAGGGGCGAGAACATCGAACTTTGAGAGCTTGTCCCACACCTTGCGTGACTGGCCGCGATCGGTGAGTATTTCTAGCTGCACGCAGCGGAGGAGCACGGCTTCAGTGGTGAAGACCGTTGCTGCCTGTCGCTTGCGAACGAGCTCTTGGGCCTCTTCATCATCGATGATGATGGCGGTACGTACCGACGGATCCTCCTCGAGCAGTGCTAGGCAATGCGCGATTGCGGTGTATTCACCCAGGTTCTTCGCCATTCCACCTTGGATTGAATATCTCGGACCCGCGAATAGGCGGATGTGTTTGAAGAGGCGATCCATGTCGTCGTCAAGCACCTGCACGTGGCCATGCGCAATGAGTAATGACCATGTGCGGGAGCCACACTGAAACCTGGTGTCCTTTAGCTTTCTGTGTATCTCGTTGTTCACTGCAGCAGGCACGTGAAGTTTGTCATTGCCCACGAATTTAAGAAGAAGGTCCTGCTCGTCGGCACAGATGAAGTTCAGCAACACGCTGGTGTCCGCAAATATGAACCTTCTAGTCACGGTGAACCTACTCGTTAGCGAAGAAGTCTTCCAGGTCGGCCTCAATATCGCGCTGACCTGTTAGGTTTTTACCGACAGAACCCGGGGCGGCGTACATTGAGTCCGCTACTTCCTCTGGGCTTACCTGCTCGGCGAACGCTACTGTTGGCAGCGCGATGAGTCCCTGGGCATATGCCTTGTAAGCATCGGCCACGAGCCTCTCGGAAGCTCGTGCCAGCTGCGCAATCTTGCAGGCGTGGTCGTACGTGGCTTTCCATCCGAAGCGGGAGGCGAGCTTCTTGGCGGTGTGACTCCTTAGATCTTCCTTTGTTTCTTTCGAAATAAGCCCTGCTTGGTGCAGCTGGATAGCTGCTACATGAGGAGAAACCTGGAATCGTTGGACAACTGTGGACAATAGCTCTTCTGCATCTGCGTACGGAGGCAACTCTTGCAGTGCTTCTTCAGGGCAGAGTACGCAGCGCGCAAAGGTGTTTGCGCGTGTTTCGGAAGGCAGAGTCTTGTCACATTGCAAGGAAGCGCCATCCTCCGTGATGTCCCCGGCCATGATGTGCCCGATTTCGTGCGCGATGGTTAAACGCTGGCGGTAAGGATAGTTACTAGTGCCAATCCCTACGGTTAAAGCTCCTGAGTCGGGATCGCGGAGCGTCAGCGCATCGAGGTCTTCCGCTAAATCGAGGACAATGAAGTCAGCATCAACGAGCTTCATGAGATCGTTGATGTCATCGACTGGTCCCACACCGAGCTTGTGCTTCGCGCGAAAACGAGCAGCGAGTTCAACACCTTGTTTCGAAGGGCTTGGTGAATCACGCATGTGCGTTATCCAGGTTCACACGTAGCTGGAGATACGGAAGAAGGGTTTGTGTTGCGTCGTCAACTTTGGTCTGGTGACCACGGGCTGCAACGCGCACGCGCTTAGAGAGTGGGGTGGCGTCCACAAGCTCAGCGGCATCGATGCCTAGTGCCCACGCGAGGGCCATGATGTGGTGGAGAGTAGGCGTGGCCGTGCCTTTCTCTAGGCGGGCCAAGGTGGGCTGGGACAGAAGTTCATCAGTCATAGCGGCAAGCTCTCTCTGGCTGAGGCCGCGCAGCTGACGCTGCGTGCGGACGCGCTCGCCGAAGTCAGTGGGGATGTTCATGGTGGTGCTCCTTGTTGACCTCGATTAAACACGTGAATCAGATATGAGTCAATATGATTCAGGGTGTCTGATGGTCAGGGGCAAGCTTTCCTAATTGCTGTGTTTGCATGCGCAAACGGAATCCGCTCCTGTTCAATGCGCAGCCGGCCCTCGGTGAAGAGCAGGCGGTAGGCGCGCTGCTCCTCGGTGGTGAGGTGGGTAAGCGTGGCGGAGCCGTCGCCGGGGTCGGGGACGGCTAGGTGTTGGAATTCGGTGACGGTGGCGGTGTCCATGAGCAGTGACGTCGTGTGGGGGAAGTGGGCACGCACGGCGTTGAGGATGGCAAAGCCGGCGGCATCGAGGTCGCCCCAGTAGGTGATGTCGGCTTGGTGCAGCCAGCGCAGTGCGCGGAGCTGGTGGGCGGCGGTGCCGGAGCCGAGGAGGGCGATGGTGGGAGGGGAGGCGTCGGCAAGCGTGGGCAGGGCCAGGAAGGTCTGCTTATTCTCCACGATGAGCACCCGGGGCGGGGTGTCGGGGAAGAGTTTGGCAGCGTCGGCGAGGGGGATTTCGATATCGGAGAGCGCTGGTGTGTGATTGAGGTAGCGCAGGCGCAGGCGGGTGTCGTTGCGGCGCAGGCCCAAGTCCGTGATACCGAAGGGGGCGAGGAGTGTCAGCAGCAGGCGGCGGTGGTTGCCAATCCACTTGCCGTCCACGCCTTCGACCGGCACGGCGCGCTCCCACTCACCGGAATTGGGGTTCGCGCGCAGCCAGGTCAGGCACGGCCCCAGACAGCGCAGGTCATAGGAGCTTAAGTCCTTCCACTGGTTGTAGGAGCGGTGGACGGCATGGGTGAACTCCGGGGAGTTCGGGAAGATGGCAGCGATGTCCTGGGCGCGCTGCTGGGCTGTGGAATACTCGCGTTCCAGGCCCGCGGCGGTGGCGATGCGCGCAGCGCCGGTGAGTGCAACGCGGGTGGGCACATCGTTGGCGCCCAGGCCCGCGCGGGACCAATTGCGTGTTTCATAGATGACTTCGTCCTGGTGCGGCCAGCGCTGCCAGGCGCGGATGAAATCCTGGGTGGTGCTGATATCGCTTGCGGCGGCAGTAGCCGTTGGTGGGTGCAGGGGCCACGCCAGGTGCAGCGAATCTGGTTCGGCGAGCGCTTCGGCGAAGTGGTTGCGCAGGTACTTGTCCGCATGCGCCTGCAGGTCTTTAGGCATCCGCATCGGCGGGCTCCTCGGGGTGGGGCTGGTCGGGATTGGGGGAGGAGAGGGTGGAGGCGTCGATAAGCGAATAGCCCGTGCGCGCCTGTGGGCGGCCGTTGATGGTCGGCTCGTCGTAGTTGACCACGATGGTGCCATCCACGTAGGGCGAGAGCGTCTGGATGAGCTTGAAGGGCGTGGCCAGAATCATGTGAAAACCAAAGGACGCAAAGACGGACATGGCCGTGCGGGTAAAGGTGGGATCGGCGCGGTCAAAGGCCTCATCCAAGATGATGGAGCCATAGGTGGGCACGTCCTGGTCTGGCTCCGCCAGGCGGAAGCGCAGTGCTGCTGCCAAGCAGAAGAAGACGAGTTTTTGTGCTTGGCCACCGGAGAGCGAGGCGGAATCCTGATAGGTATTGGCTGTGGTGCCGTCGGGGTAGCACTCGCGGCCGATGAAGCTGACGTGGCGTCGGGTATCCAAGACCACGTTGCGCCAGCGGATATCCTCCGGGTGGCTAGAGCCTAGGCGGCTCAGAATCTTGTCCAAGGCGTGGTAGCGCTGCAGGGCGGCATCGTGATCATCCAGGCTGATTTCGGCCAGGCTGTGGGAGGTGGCGGCATCCAGGTCCCTCTGGAAGTCTTGGACCACTTGGCCGCGGGCATCCTTGACATCAATGCGCAGGGTGCGCTCACCGTTGAAGGGCGAGCGCTCCAGGGACTTGTTGATGAACTCCATGCGCGTTTCAATATCGCTGCGGGCATGGCGCAGGGAGGAGGCCAGGTGGGAGAGGTTCTGGACGGTCTGGCCGTTGAGCAGCTCCAGGAAGCGGGCGCGGAAATCCGCCAGGCGGTCAGCTCGTAGGTACTTCAGCTTCTCGATGCCCTCGCCGGCGAAGCTAGCCTGCGGTTCCAAGTCGGCGGCTTCTGCTGGCCACTGGGACAGGTAGGCGTGGAGGACGGAGACGATCTTGCCGTTGGCCTCCTCGATGCGGCGCGCGGCGGTGCGGGCGGCGTCCTGCAGGTCGGCCTGGACTTCATCGCGCCGGGCATCGATGTTATCGATGGTCAGCGTGCGCTTGCCCTTGTGCAAGGCCTCTTCGACGGCTTTAGCTATGTCCTTGTCGGCGATCTCCTGCACGGTGCCGATGACGCGGCGGCGCTCGGTGGAGCGCGTCAGCTCGCCTTCGACGTCACCGAGGTGTTTCTGTGCCTGGTTGAGCCGGGTGCGGGCAGCCTCCAGCTTTTCCTTCGCGTGCTGATGTGCGGCGGCCAAGGCTTGGGCTTCGGGGGAGGATGCCAGGGAATCGTATTGCGCTTGCAGGTCCTGCTTGCGGGCTTTCGCGGAGGCGGTGTCAATGTCCTGGAATCTCGAGTCCAGCACCTGCTGGGCTTTATCGCGCTGGGTGCGCAGGATGTCCATCTTCCGGTTGAGGTTATGGACCTGCCTGGCGGTGGCGCTGGCGGTGGCTTTGGCCTGCTTTAACTGGGAGCGCAGTAGCTCAATCTTGGCGGTGTTGGTGGAACCCACCCGGTACCATGCGGTACCGGCAAAGCGCGTGCGGTCATCCTTGATGAAACGCGTGGAGCCGTCCTTGTCCTTGGGGCGGCTTTCCAAGCCATCGCGGGTAACGGCGGGAGTTGTGGTGACCTTGTCCAGTTCCGCTACCGACTCCACGCATTCATAGTTGAAGCGGCGGGAAATGTGTTGGCGTACCCACGCCGTCATGGGGTGATCCTGGAATTCCAGCTTGTGGATGAGCTGCCGCGGGCTGCGCGCGGAGGCTGGCGCCGACGTGAACTCCGGGATGGTGCGGTATTCCAGACGGGTACCCACGTTGCGGGAGTTGACCCACTGGTTAATGGCTTGCCGCGCGTCCTCAGGCACGAGCAGCGTAGCGGCGAAGCCGTGCAGTAGCTTTTGGATGACCGGCTCCCAGTCCGCCTGCTGCGGGCTGATGTCGATGAGCTCGCCGGCGAAGGGAAGCTCGGATTCGGCGTAGCCGGTATCGCGGGCAAGTTGGGAGCGCAGCTCCACCAGGGCCTTGTCGATGTTGGTGCGCCGCGAGCTAAAAGAGCGCAGCTCGCTATCGAGCCGGGCGCAGGCGGTGGCCGCATCGCGGGCGGCCACGCCGGCTTCCTGCTGCTGGTTCGTCAGATTGGCGGAGTCGGTTTCGAAGTCGGAGAGGCGCAGCTGGGCGTTGGCCTGCAGCTCTGCGAATCCTTGCGGGCTGAGCTCATAGTGTTCGGTCCACTCGCCCACGGCAGCCGCAAGGCGCTGGAATTCTTTGGAGCGGTGTTCAATCTCTATGTCGGCGGTCTCCATTTTGGCGCGCAGGGCATCGAGCTCGCCGGCGCTGAGCTGGGAGACGGCCATCGCGGCGCGGCGCTCTGCATCATCAAGGTGGGCGACGTCAGCCTCGAGGGATTCCACTTCGGATTGAGCTTCTACCTGCTGGGCGCTCAGCGCACGGATGTGAGAGTCCAGCTCTTCTGCCACCAGGCGGGAGCGCACGGCTGGCAGCGCCTCGTTCATGGCCTCGGCTTTGTGCTTATCTGCCTCCGCGGTTGCGCGCTGGGCATGCAGCTGGGGTAGGGGAGCGAGCGTATCAATCTGGGCCTTGACGTCTTCGACCCGCAGGTACGCCTGGCGCAGATCCTCAAATTGCTCCACGGCCTCCTCCGCTCTGGAGAAGGTCGAGGGCTTGTCCAGCATGTAGTCCCGGAAGAGCTGATCCAGGCTGGAGAGCGACTTCGCGGACTGCGTGCGGTGAAGAAGCAGCTGGCCCTCCACGTTCTTGATGCCAAGGCGTTTGCGGAAACGATCCGCAAACGTGGCATATGTCGGCGTAAAGGACACGCCGGGTCCCTTGTACAGGGCCTTGATCTTGCGGGTGTCCAGGCTGCGGGTGAGCAAAGGGCTGAGCTTATCGACGTCCTCATCACCCGGCACCAGCCCATACAACTTCTTGATCTGGCCGACTGAGTTCTCACCGCCGTTGAGGCGGAAGATAGCTATGAGCGTGTGCTGCTTGCCCGCGCCATTGTCGTAGGTCAGGGCAACCACCGAGTTGGTAGCGCCCTCCCGCAGGTATTCGGGGGCGATCTCACCGGTCTGCGCGTTTTCTTGCTGCCGCCAGGCACCGCGTACATAGGAGACCAGGCTGCGCCCGTTGTGCCGGCCTAGGTCCTGCTGCGACGCCGCGTTGAACTTCAGGTGGCTCTGTGGAACCAAGACCGCCGACATCGCGTCCAGCAGCGTGGACTTGCCGGAGCCCGAACCGCCGGTGATGAGGAAACCTTTGCGCGCCACCGGGATGGAGAAGTAGCCGTGGAAGGTGCCCCAGTTGATCAGCTGAATGCGGCTGATGCGGAATTGGCCGGGGTACAGGCTGGTGTGGCTAGTCATCGGAAGCCTTCTCCTTTTCCTCGTCTACCTGCTCTTCATCGGCTTGTGCCAGGCGGGCGTATTCATCGCGGATGGCGGTGACGGTGGAGGCGTCGAAAAGCTGGCGGAGCACCGGTGAGACCTCGAAGCGCCCTTCGGTCTCGGTAGCACTCAGCAGGGAGTAGTCGTTGTGAATGCGGTTGATGGCGGCGTTGAAGCGGCGGTTGAAACCGGCTTCATCACGGTTGTCCACTGCGCGGACGTAACCGATTCCCTCCCGGAGATCCTCGACGTCCACGATGACCCGCTCGCCGGGCAGCGCAAGCCCCAGCTCTTGGCGCAGGTTCAGCAGGATCGCGGTGTCGATGTGCTTGAGCTTGTCCGTGCGCAGCACCTGCGGGATGCTCAAGGTTTCTTCCTCCACCATCCGGGTAAACGCGAAGCCCTCGGTCTCGTCCACGACGAGTTCCAGAAACACCTCATGCAGCCGGGCGCGGAGGTTCTCCTCATCCGAGATGATGGCGGCCCACAGCACCGGTTCCTTCTGCGCGCGAATGAGCGGGCCCTGCAGGAGCTGCACTAACGCGCGCCGCGAGTGGTAGGTCAGCGAGCCTTTATCGTGCTCCCACAGCGGTGGCTCGTGTGCGGAATCGACGCGGGGAGTGTGTGCGGCGGTCACTGTAGCTCCTTAACGGTGGTGTGATCGAAATACTTGGCAGGGATATGGGCGCAGCGCACGGTGCCGTCCTCCTCGGTCCACGTGACTTTCTCACGCGATGGACGTAGCACGGGCACCGGGTGCTGGTCGGCGATGTGCACCAAGCCCACCACGCTGGCAAGGCCCTGGGTTGGTGGATGGGCTTGCAGCACCTGGCCAATCGTGCAGGGGCCGGACTGGGCGACGGCCCCGCGTATCGCCTCGTGCAATTCCTCGAAGTCAATCTCCGATTCGCGCACCAACTCATACAGGGCTTGCGGGTCTTCTGCCTCCGGTTGGTATGCCACCGGGGTTTCCTCCACGACTTCCCGTCCCGGGTTGGCCAGGCGGATGCGGGAGACGGAGTGAATCGACATGCCGATGCGCTGCAGCGGTGTCTCCATCCGGTGAAAGGCTTTGAGCTCGGAGTTCTGTGCGGCATCGATAGCCATGCCGCGGGCTTCCCGCAGCAGCTCAATCATGCGCCGGTCCTCCGCGAATTGCTCGGAGGAGACGTAGTTGCGCAGGCTGCGTGCCAGCCCCGTCATGGTCTGGTTGACCTCGAAGCTGGTGTCCTCCATATCGCGAAAAAGCCTGCGCAGCTGCTGCCGCCTGTCCGGGGCTAGCGCCTGTCCGGCTTCGCTGTCGAGGACCTCCGTGATCCACTGGTCCAACCAGGCGCTGCGCTCCCTATCCATCAAGAGGGAATAGAAGCCGCGGAAACTGCGCCCGGCGTCCGACTCCGCAATGTGGTCCACGCCGTTGAAGATCTCCTCCAGCACTTCGCCGCGGTAGCCCTCTGGATCCAAAAGTTGGCGGCGCAGTTGGTGGTTGAGGGCTTCAAGCTCGTGGCGTACCCGGGCGAAATCGCTCGGCACGGCCATGGCCATGTTCAGCACGTCTTGGACGCGTTCTTCTGCCTCCGCGGCGGTGAGCCTTTCGAACTGCCCGCGGCGGGCTTTCTCAATTTCACGGTCGATGCGGTCGCGTTCTTCCTCCAAGCTGGCCACGCGGCTGGCGATGTCTTCGTTCGTATCCCGCGCTAGCCTTTGCAGCGCGGAGCTGATTGATTCCACGCGTGACGCCGTCACCGTGGTCACCGGTGCTTCCCAGCGCTCAATGGCTTCGAGCGCGGATAAGGCCTCCTCGCTGGGCTCGAGTGTTTCGCCGTGGGAGCTCTTTCCGGACTTTCTGATGAGCCACCCGGCCTTGACCCAGTCATTGCAGTAATTCTGCGGCGTGCGGGGCATGGAAAACTCACTGGCGAGCACCTCGAAATCGGTGACCATGAGCTCATACACCTCCGCCGCCGGGCGCGCCCGGGTGCCGCGCGGGAAGTACTCCGCGATCAACGCCAGAATCACGGGCGCGTTATCCGCGGCCAGGAGCCGGATCGCGGCGGAATCGCGCATCAAACGCCGCAGCGATAGGGCGCGTGCTTCAACAGACATGTCTTGATTCTGACAGGTGTGCCGGACATGCGCAGCGAAGACTGGCTCAAATATTCGAAGCCCGCTGTCTGGCATTCGACCTGCAGAGTGCAGGTCGAAATAATCACGCCCATGGCGGCGGGCCATGAGTGAAGCTTTAAGCTGCGTTCACCTGGTCGTCTTCTATCTCTACGCGGCCCATGAAATACCGGGAATGCGACTTTTTCAAGGATTCCAGGGAAGGTGCTGAAATATGGGCGATCTCAATATCAGGATCGTCGATCGCTGCTTCGCGGCGGAGGCGTTCCTTAAGCGCTTGCGTCGAGTCCGAGAATTGTTTGATGAAAGACTCGCCTGAGCGACGTTTGTAGATGATTATAAAATCAGTCATTGTGCTACTCCGATTCATCTGGCTGTCCAACAAGAATTTCAGTTGTGCACAGCCCCTAATCTAGTGGCACTCGGTCGTGCATGGGGGTGACTCTTACTGTTGTCGCAAGTGACTTGGCCAACCTGTTGAATAACAACGCCTCGGAAGTTGATTGGGGCGGCTAGCGCAAGAGCATGCAACTCGGTTATCCTTGAGGGAGGTTTCACTTGTAAGCGAAAGGCGTTTCAGGTGTAAGTGTCACGCTGGGAAAGGAGCGCTGATGACTGCCTCTGCACTCATCAACGATCGGCTCATGATCGAAGAAACTACTCTCGAAGAGCTGAAGTCGCTGCAGACTCTCGAGGCAGCGAGCTTTCGGGTAGCAGATAAGCACGGGCGCCCAGTCCCGTTGTCGCGTGATGTTCAGCGATTGATTTCTCAGGTCTTGGCTTCTGTCGCGCAGCGAGGGGAAGTCACAATCTCTCGCATTCCTGAGGAGCTCACCAGTACAGTAGCTGCCGAGCTGTTAGGCATCTCGCGTCCAACGCTCATGAAATGGGCAAAGGAAGGAAGGATAGCTACCCACAAGCGCGGAACACATACGCGGTTTAAGCGTGAGGATGTCCTGCAGTTGAAACGCCAGCGCGCTGAGGAACGCGTGAAAGCGTTCCAAGAATGGCGTGCATTCGAAGAGGAGAACGAGAGTTTCTTTTCACAGGCCTAGGTGCATTGAGAACTGCTAGAAACTGCACTGGGCTAACGCGGTTACTATCCTCGAGAACATGCCGCAAAAGGTATTCGTTGACGCAAACATTTTAGTGAGCCGTACAATCCTAGATTGGCTTTTTGCGCTGCAGATTTTATCTGGAGACATGTTTGTGTTCTATACGTCTCAAGACGTACTTGCGGAAACGGTACGGGCGATGCGGCGGAAACATCCCACAGCACCTGGGAGAATTATCAAGGACCGTGTCGAGAAGATCGGTGCGGTGATGGAGGAAATCATTGATGATTTTCCCGGAGACATGCCTTTCGACGGTTTGGATCGTCATGACTACCATGTCCACGCGGCGGCTTTCGCCTCACAAGCCGACATCATCCTTACTGATAACTCGCCCCAGGATATAACCATTACTGCCAGCGAGCAGCGCTACGAGATAATGAATGCGGATGCATTCCTCATGCTCATTCGCGATTCCGCTCCAAACTTAGTGATTGAATGTACGAGTCAGCAGCTGGAGTATTGGCAGAAAAGGAAGGGCTTTCAGGGCCTAGACGATGCGCTGAGGAGAGCGGGTTGCGACAATTTTGCCAGCGCTGTGCGTGAAGCCTTGCAGGCGCTCGCGCAGCGCTAGTTTCATCCGCTCAGCGCTTGTAGCCGCAGACTTTCCAGTGGTCGGTGGTGCTATAGCCCGCACTCTTAAGCCCTAACAAGCTCCTGCAGCGCATCGAGAGCCGCACGGGAGGCAGTGCCGTAGCGCTCGCGAAGGAAGCGGTGGGTGGCGTCGGGGTTGTCGAGTGACACGGATGTCTCGCTGAGGTTGTGTAGCTCTGATTCGCCGGCATCGGTCTTTTCCACTGACCAGAAGCTCTCCGGGCGCAAGCCCAGCTCGCTGGAGCGCTCAAGCACGCTGAAGGCGTGGGAGGCAAAGATGAGCTGCGCGCCGTTGACGTTGATGCTGGGCTCGCGGAAGGCATAGATGATGAAATCCAGCAGTGCTGGGCGCAGGGCGGAATCCAGCTCATCGGCCACCAGGATCCCACCGCGGCGCAGCGTGTCCAGAACCAGGGGAGCGGTGGCCATCCAATTCTGCGTGCCACCGGATTCATCGGTCAGCTTCAGCGCGTAGTAGGAGTCACCGACTTTGTGCTCCACGATGATGGAGTGCAGCAGGGACTCGATCTCCGCATCGGAGTAAGCCTGGAACTCGTCTGGTCGGCGGATGCTGCCGGCGCTGCGGCTGAGCGCATCAATGACCGGGCGCATCTGGCGGAAGACATGCTCGGGGATGTGGTCCTGGTTCAGCCGCACGGAGTTGATTCCGGCATCGGCCGCGCGCAGCAGCGCGGCAGCCTCATGCAGGTGCAGCTTGCCCTCACGGATAAGGGTGGTGATGCGGGAGGCAGTACTCATGGAGGTATGGCCGTGCGGCAGGTAGGCCACGTCGTGCACCAGGGCACGGGCTAGCGGGGCGAGGATGGGGTGCTCATCGCGCAGTCCAGCGGACAGGAGCAGCTCGGTGTCATCGACGGGGCCAAGCTTGGCGACGTCCCCCTCATCCATAAAGGACTTAGTCCACTGCACCTCCTCGCCGCGGGTGCGCACGAAGCAGGGGCTCCACCTGGTCGATGGCACGCGGCTGAGCCACTCGGCATGCACGCCGGTAAAACTCCACTGGAAGCCGTAGAGGTAGCGCACGCCATCGAGCTCGAACTCCAGCTCAAAAGTGCTGGGCAGGCGTTGCGTGCGGGGGTTGAGACGGTACGGGGCGTGGGGGAGTTGGTTGGGTGGGGCGTCGGCAAGCCAGGCGGTGGCAGAGGACTCGATGGCGAGCAGGGCGAAGGCGAGGGCGTTGAGGATGCTGCTCTTGCCGGAAGCGGTGGGGCCGATGAGTACGGTGATGGGATCGCTAACCTGCGCCCAGCCGTCCTCCGGGGCGGTGGAGTGCTGCCAGTCGTGGTAGAGCGTGAGCGTTTGGGTGGCGCGGATGCTGCGGAAGTTGGACACGCTAAAGGAAAGGAGCCTCATGATCACGAGACTACAAGCTCACAGATTCTTCATCAGATAAGTCTTTCCTAGGTCGGGCGCTGAGTTTTCGTTCTCGCCCCATGCCTTAACCCAGCCGGCGCTGGTAGCGTTTTACTACACACCGCAAAAGCAACCACAGGAGGCTACATCCTATCGACAGCTCTATTACCGATCTGCTCTTATACATCGGTTTAGTGTTGGTCATGGTGGCCTACTGGACCTTTTACATCCAGTACGTGCGGCGGATTCCGCAATCTGAAGAATGGTACGACTCAGCCGAGCCGGACGGCGCAGAGAGCGATGGCCTCCTCTTTGTTTATCCTTATGGCACGCTCTTGATGGGCGCTGGCGGTGCCTTGGGGTTGGTTGTAAGTATGGGCCTTCCCGAGCCTGTCGAAACGGTGCTGGCTGCTCCGTTCATGGTGGCTATGCTCATCGCACTCATTGGGTTTACGGGCGCGTTCGGGATTCCGCTTCCGTGGCCTTTTGTTCCGCATTGGGTCGTGGACATTCGCAAAGCAAAACGCGCTCGAAGGCGTGAGCGTAGACAAGCCTGGAAAAAGAGAGAGAAAAAATAAGCCTGGCAGCTTACTCAGCGGCTGAGGTCCCTGTGCAGTGGGTCTAGGGCTGAGCGTCGTCAGTTTTGTAGGTGAAAGTAGCGGCGATGCACGCTAGGCTTTTGGCATGAAGTATCGGAACGTTCAGATCAGCTCCGTCGCGGCGCTTGTCATGAGCCTTTTAGGCACGGCGTTCTTTGCTTTGGGGCGGGTCATATTTGGTGTCGGCGGATGGCTCGCATTCTTTACCCTTCCGGCCGGCGGCATCGTGGTCCTTGCGCTGTTAGTTTTGTGGCTCATCCCCGTACGTACCCCGAAGGAAGATGAAGGGGGCGGAACGTACAAGGCCTTCGGGTGGCGCGAGTCGTGGGCATTCATTGCTGTGACCGTGTTCCTCTTCCTTGCTGGCTTTTTTATCGTAGATCTCGGCGATACCGACGAGAGCGTGAAATCCGCCTTCACCCAGATTGTCGGTCGGTGGGCCCTAGACCTGTCCTCGATACTCTTTTGGCTCAGCGTTTTCGGGGTGATCGCCTCCTACGTTATCGGGGTCGTTGTGTCGGTGAAGGGGCAGAAGGCCGCTGACGAAGACCAGGCGCAGAGTTCAGGCCCGGAAGACCTGGACGGGGCAAACCCAGGCGAGGAGCTCGGCCAGGACGAGCCCTAAATTGCCGTTTTCTGGGCCTGCCGATTAATGTTGCTGGGAGCGGATTCGCTGCCGTACGTGGCGCACCAGTTAAGTACTGGCGTGGGTTGCGTGGGTAGGGAATACGCGGGGCTATAGCTCAGTCGGTTAGAGCTACGGACTCATAATCCGTTGGTCCCGGGTTCGAGCCCCGGTGGCCCCACAATTTAGAGCTTCTATGCTCTCCTTTAAGCAGGTGTTTCGCGCTCGATCCAACATTGAGATGTTCACATGTCTTGGGCCTGTTGTACTCTTAGCGGGAAGCGGAAGGAGGGCAAGCATGGAGCAATTTACGGCGCGGCAAATAGCCGAATGGTTTGTAGCGTGGGCTGATGAAACTGATGATGCTGACATTACGCAGCTCAAGCTTCAAAAGCTTCTCTACTACGCCAAAGGGCTGCATATGCGCTCCTCCGACGGCCTGCCGCTTTTTCCTGAACGAATGGAAGCCTGGGCTCATGGTCCAGTAGTCGTGGACGTCTACCATGACGTTAAGCACTACGGAAAGCTTCCCATAGACCCCGATGAGTTCGTCTCGGATGATTTCGACTGGGATGATTACCGCGACGTTGAGCAGGACTTGATTGAGGTATGGGATAAGTATGGCCCCTACTCTGCATGGGCTCTGCGGAATAAAACCCACACCGAGTCGCCGTGGAAAAAGAACTTCGTGGAGGGCAAACGCGGGTTAGAAATAACTGATGCCGATCTGAAGAACTACTTCTGCTAGCTGTGGGCACGAAAAGTAAACGACGGGGGAGTAGGCCAACCAGAGGGGTGAGGAGCGCCCCAGATTCAAGCGTCGTGGATGCTCTTCGTAGCTCGCGGGCTGACTATCCGCTCCTGTCAACGCGATTCCTGCAGCAGGGGTGGGGCTTCGAAGAACTAGATGATTCAATGCGCGCAGAGTTTCTGGAAAAGTGGCACAAGCGGTCAGTGCTTTCATGGAAAGAGCTGGCACAGCATCCCAGGCACGGACTCGGCTCAGAGTTTATTCCGGCAAGCGCTATCAAGCCTCAGATTCCGCGGCAATTTCAGGATGTGGAGAAATTCCGGGTTTACCGTCACAAAGGGAATCTTCCTTTCGCGGGCTGGAAAGACGGGGAAGTGTTTTATGTCATTTGGATTGAGAAAGCCTACAACGAGCTCTACATGCATTAGCTCATTTTCTGAGCCTTAGCGGTCCGCCAGCTAGGCGGCGCATTGCAAGGAATAGCTCCTCAATGCGAGAGATTGCTTAGCACCCGATACGATGACCACCATGAGCGTTGTCGAGATGGACCCGTTGATCGAGTCGCTGTACTACTGGTCCGACATCATAGGTGTCCTCCTCATGGGCATCATCGGTGGCACCATGGCCCGGCAGCGCGGCTATGACATCGTGGGTTTCTTCTTCATCGCGATGTTCTCTTCCCTCGGCGGCGGCATGATCCGTGACGTGCTCATTAACCGCGGCACCGTCGCCGCAATGAGCCAGCCGGAGTATCTCTACCTGGCGTTTACTGGCGCCATCATCGCCCGCTTCGTCTACTTCAAGGGCAAAACGTGGGACTACGTGCAGTCGCATGGTGATGCGGTGGTCTCGGCCCTGTGGGCGTCGACAGGCGCGCTCAAAGCCATCGCGTATGGCCTGCCCCTGATTCCCTGCATCATGATGGGTGTGTTCACGGCTACGGGCGGCTCCATGATCCGTGACATCGCCATGGGGCGCGAGCCCGCGGTCTTTGGTGATAACACCCCCACCGTGATCCCCGCGGTGGCCTGCGCGCTGGTGGTCTTGGGCGCAGACTCGGCCGGCTACTTGGCGTGGGGGGTTATTCTCGGGCCGGTTGTGTCCTTTGTCCTCACCATGCTGGGCATCTGGGCGGGCTGGCGCGTACCCGCTCGCCAGGAATGGGCGCCGGTCAATGACACCGCGGCTTACGTCATGGTCATGGCGCGCAAGGCGGAAAGCAAGGGGCGTGCCGTGGGGCGTCGTCTAGAGCCCACGAAGCTTCGCTCCTGGCGCCACAACCAGATGGAAAAGGCCCTGCAACGCCGCATCGAGCGCGAAGTCCGAGCCGGCAAGCGCCGTGCGGAAGCCGCCATCGATGCCTCCGAATTCCTCGACTCCTTCAACGAGGAAGTCGCAGAGATGTCGGAGATGATGGAGCCGGTCGCTGCGGAGGCAGAAACTTCCGACTTCGGTGTGGACCTAAGCGGTGACTCCTACGAGGAACAGAGCGCAGAGGGGCCAACGCCGCGCGAGCTTTTGGACCGCATCTTGGCCGATGATCAGCTCACCGATGAATTGGTGGAAAGACTCATGCGCCGATATGAAAAAAGAGATGATTAGAACCTGAGAAATGCTTTAATCTAGTGATGAAAGTGAGGTGATGGACGCGTGACGTCGAGGCGTTCTTTTCTGGGCATGCTCGCGGCGCTGGCGGTGTCGGGCGTTGCGGCCCCCACGCTGGCGGGTTGCGGAACGGAACCGGAGCGCATGGATACCTCGGGAATGAATCTCATTACTACCGATATCTCGGAGCCGCAGCGCTCCCTCATCCCGGCCGATTCCAACGACGTGCCAGGCCAAACCATCATCAACCTGGTGTACTCGGGCCTGATGTACCTGGATAAGGACGGCGGCGCCCATTACGACATGGCGGAATCCGTCACGCAGGTTGATGACACCACGTTTGACGTGCAGATTCGTGAAGACGCGGTGTTCTCCGATGGCTCGAAGGTCAGCGCGCAGGACTTCGTCGATACGTGGAATACGGCAGTGCGCCAGTCCCTGCTTTCCGCACATCACTTTGCGCCGATTCTCGGTTTCAATGAAGGCAGGAAGGAGATGCGCGGGCTGACGGTGACGGGGGAGAAGTCCTTCCGCATTGAGCTCTCGCGCCCCACGGCGGGCTTCATTGAACGCTTGGGTTATTCCGTCTTTTTCCCCATGCGCTCTGCGGATCAGGACAAGCTGAGTGAGCGCGGCACGGACCCGATTGGCAGCGGGCCATACCTGTTGGCCTCGTGGGAACGTGAGAAGGCGTTGACCCTCGTGCCGAACCCGCGTTATAAAGGGCCGCGACACCCGCAGAATGAGGGCATTAAGTTCGTCGTGTACGCCTCGGAGGAGCAGGCCTACGAGGATCTTGTGGCGGGCCGGCTGGACGTGCTGACGCGCATCCCGGCGGAGAAGCTCGGAAGCTTCGAAAAGGAGCTCGGCGCGCGGGCCCTTACTAAGCCTGGCGGTTCGATCATGGAGATCACCATTCCCGCCAACGATGCCAATTTCCGCGGCGAGGCTGGCCGCCTGCGCCGCCGGGCCCTGTCCATGGCGGTAGACCGAGAAAAGATTGCGCGGGACATCTTCCACGACCGAGTGACTCCGGCCAACAGCTTCGTAGCGCCGCTCTTCGGCTCCCCACCGCCTGCGCCGGAAGGTGCTGACGTGCTGACCTACCAGCCGGATAGAGCCCGCGAGCTGTGGGCACAGGCGGAGAAGCTAGACCCCTTTAAGGGGACGTTCAGCATCGCGTTTAACGCCGATGGCGGCCACAAGACGTGGGTCGATGCGGTGGCTCAGCAGGTGACGGATACCCTCGGGGTGCTCGCCGAAAGCAAGGAATTTGGGACCTTGAAGGAATTGCGTCGAGAGGTCACAGCGCGGCACATTACCGGTGCTTTCAGGACGATTTGGCAGGCGGAATTTCCGGATGAGTCGACCTTCCTGGTGCCGCTGTTTGCCTCCTATTCCTCAGAAAACGAGTCAGGTTTTCGCAGCACCGAATACGACGAGTTGCTGAAGAAGGTAGGCCAGGCGAAGGACCGGGAGGAGGCCCAGGAGTACTACTTGCAGGCCCAGGAGCTGTTGCTGGAGAAGATGCCGGCGATTCCGCTGTGGACGACTAAGGCATTCAGCGCCTACGGCAAGGACATCATCCCTGCTGGCTACACGTGGAAGCCCACTCCGAACTACTATCTCATCCACCGCGCTTGAGATTCCAAGGGTTCTGTCAGGCTGTAGGACTAGGCTTGGCGTAATGCTGAAGTATTACTTTTTCGCCATTTGGCAGGCCTTCGTTGACCATGGCTTGCCGCTGCTAGGAATGCTGTTGTTGGCGATTCTCATCCCGCGCATCGGCCGCTTGGCGGTGCGGGTTATTGAGTCCCGCCTCGATGAAAACCAAGAGTCCACCAAGGCGCGCTTGGCGCTGGCCGGCGCGCTGGTCTATGTGGCACAGGCGGTGGCGTACTTCCTGCTCGTGTTGGCGGCGCTGGCCAACGTTGGGGTGCCTCCCCTGGGGGCGGCCATCCCGGCAACCGTGGTCTCGGCTGCCGTCGGTTTCGGCGCCCAGTCGATCATCGGTGATTTCCTCGCCGGTTTCTTTATCCTCTCGGAAAAGCAATTCGGTGTGGGTGACTATGTCAGCTTCGACGGAGTGACCGGCGTGGAGGGCACCGTCGTTTCGCTGACCTTGCGCACGACGACGGTGCGTACGCCGACCGGTGAAGTTGTCATGGTGCCGAACGGTTCGGCGGGCGTGGTCACAAATTACTCGCAAGAGTGGTCGCGCGCGGTGGTGGATATTGCCATCCCGGTCCATGAGGGCGATTCCGTGCAGGATCTGACCGAACAGGTAGAGAAGATTTCACAACGCGCCATCGATACCCCGGACATCCGCGCGGACGTGGCTGGTGAGCTCGACGTTCTGCCCGCTACTGGGTTGGTTGCTCCCACGGTGGCCGGCCAGCCATGGCAGGTGAAGTACCGCGTCTTGGTGCAGGTCAACCCCGCACGCCAGTGGGCGGTGGAGCGCGCGATCCGCTCGGCGCTGCTTTCTTCCTTCTGGGATCTGTACAAGCTGCCTAACGCCGAAAACGTCGCGGGTGAAGTCCTGGAGGTGCTGGGCGGCGCGGTGGATGCCGATGCCCCCACTACCGTCATGCCGGCGGCCGGCGCTAACACCGAGCCAGAGCAAAAGCGCTCGGCATCCGAGACGGAAGCTATCGCCGCTGACGCTGTCGCTGACGCGGCCGCCGAAGCGCAAGACAGCAAGGATGACGGCCCCGGGCGCCCGGCCTATTCGGCCGAACCCGACGACGAGGAAGAGGATGATTACGGCCGCGGTATCTGGCGCGCGGATAAACCGGAGAACAAGTGGGACTCCTTCTGGACGCTTGGCGGGCGCGTGCGCCGCTCCACCACAGGGCTTATCGCCGGGCTCGGCGCGATCAGTGTGCTGCTGTTAGCGTCCGCCAACCCAGACGGCGTGGAGAATGCCGGGTGGCTATCACCCTCGCGCTGGATGGGACAATCAGAGACAACGTCCGAGTCCACTCAGCCCTCCGAACCTTCGCCAACGCCACAAACCGCGCCGCAGGACGAGCCTTCCTATGTCTCCACGCCCGAGGAGCCGGCGGAAAGCGTACAGGGCACAGTCACTGATAGCGCCCCGGACAGTGAGGCCACCTACGCACCTGCGAATCCAGGGGAACCGACAACCCAAACACCAGCGGAGGAAGGGGTCTCCGAAACTCCCGCGCCCACTGAGGGCGCACAGGCTACCGCTACTGAAGGGGCCTCGGAGCCTTCCGCCGAGATGTAGACCCGGAAGGGGGGGTCGAGAGGCGCTGCACAGAGAGAGGTGAGAGAGACGCTTGGAGAGGGCGCACGAGAGATATGAGTGATAGGGAAGTGCAGCGGCGTAATGCGCTACACCCTATGTATCGGCCCATCGCCACCGATCGTTAACGCAAGCAAGCTAGCTCACAACTCCCGCGCCCGGCCTATAGGTCAGCGCATGCGCCTGCCTCACGGGGGAACCCGGCCTGAGCACATCATCCACACGCAGCCAGTGCATCTGCGCCTCCTCGCGGCTCAGCGTGACGAAGCAATAGCCGTGGCTATCCAGATCGACGTGGTGGCACTGCGGGTTGGCCTGGCGTAATACCTGTTCGGCAAGGCGGGAGACAGTATTGCCCGCGCGTAGGTTGAGCGCCTCGTTGATATTGGGCGCCGACACGGACCCGCACACCATCTCCGCGGCAACCACCTCCTCGCCCTTGCTAATCGTATGCGCCCATTCGGTGTGGATATCGCCGGTGAGGAACAGGGCGTGGGCAGGGGAGGCGCGGAGGGCGTCGATAAGCGCGCGGCGTTCTGCGGAGTAACCATCCCACTGGTCCCCATTGACGGGAATCCCTGTGATGTTCTTCGTCAGGGCGGCGGCCACCTGTGCGGTCAGCGAATTCTCCTGCAGCGACACTAGGTTCAGCGGGGCAAACATCACCGAATTCCCCAGCAGATTCCACGTGGCCTGCGAGGTCTCAATCTTTCCCAGCAGCCAGTCATACTGCTCCGAGCCCAGCATGCTCCGGCCCTCTTTCATAAACGCCACTGGGTTCCACGGCGTCTGCTGGTCGCGGTAGGTGCGCAGGTCCATCATGGTCAGCTCCGCCAAATCGCCGAAGGTCAGTGAGCGGTACAGATGCCCGGCGTCGGAAGGCGCGGTGGCGCGCACGGGCATCCACTCGAAGTAGGCGCGCATGGCCGCCGTTTGGCGTTCCTGCCAGCTTCCTTCCGTGGCGGGGTCGTGGTTCTCCGCGCCGCCGGCCCAGTTATCG
The DNA here is from genome assembly GCF_001809235.1 of Corynebacterium sp. HMSC072A04. Lineage (NCBI taxonomy): Bacteria > Bacillati > Actinomycetota > Actinomycetes > Mycobacteriales > Corynebacteriaceae > Corynebacterium > Corynebacterium sp. HMSC072A04. The sequence continues at coordinate 30,468 of NZ_KV796807.1, forward strand.
TTGGCTGTTTCATGGTCATCCCACACGACGATCCACGGCAGAGCGGCATGCGCTGCCTGCAGGTCGGGGTCGGTGCGGTAGCGCCCGTAGCGCGTGCGGTAATCCGCCAGCGTGGTGATCTCGTGCGCTGGGTGGTGCAGGCGCACCGGCCCAAACCCGGAGTATTCGCCGGCGGCGTACTCGTAGATGTAATCGCCTAAGAACACCATGTAATCCAGCTGCCCGGAGTGCGCGCGCTGGGCGATGTCCGCGTAAGCGCTGAAGAAGCCCGACTCCCAGTTCGCGCAGGAGGCGACCCCAAACGTGAGCTGCTCCGGCGAGGAGGTGGCCGCAGGTGCGGTCTTGGTCCGCCCGATGGGGGAGGAGACACCATCGACGAGGAAGCGATAAAAATACTCGGTGTCCGGCTGCAGGCCGTGCGGGTCCACGTGGACGGTATGGTCGCGGTCCGCGGAGGTCACCGCAGTGCCGCGCTTGACGACGTCCCTCATCTCCCCATCCGCTGCCACCTCCCACTCCACGGTGACCGAAGGGCCTACGCCGCTGCCCGGCAGTGCCTCCTCGGTGGGCGTGATGCGCGTCCAGAGGATGACTGAATCCGGAATCGGATCGCCGGATGCCACTCCGTGCACGAAGGGCAGCGTGCCCGCGGGCGGCTCTACTAGCCCGAGGGAGGAGGTGGACGTGGGATCGGCTGCCGAGGCTGAAGAGGCGACGAGGGAGGCAGCGGTGGCTGTGGCTAATCCGGAGGCGTGGAGGAGGCGGCGACGAGTTAGAGAGCGGCGCATGGCTCTACGGTTTCTCCGCTGAGGCGGTGTCGCAACTTGGGGGCAGAGAATTCGCCCGCCGGTCAGGTGTGGTTTTCCGTGGCTTCATGTGTGCTTTACCCCTTGGGGTGGAGCAATTTCTTGCGGGGTGAGTTACGGGCTATAACTTATGCTTATGAAGAAGTTCTCTCGTGCGGTGCTCGCCGCCTCTGTCTCTGTTTCTCTCTCCCTGTCCGTTGTCGTCCCCGCTCAGGCGGAGACCGGTGCTTCCTACGAGGAGGCCCCCACCGCGGTTTCCTCTCCGTCTGATACGGGCGACCTCGAGTCCGGCCTGTCTTCGGAGCTGGATGTTGAATCCTCCAGCAAGGAGCTGGGCTCCTCCACCGAAGGCACTGGCTCCTCCAGCAAGGAGGAAGATGACGCCGAATTCGAGCAGTCTTCCCAGGGTGAGAGGATTGCCTTGGGCCTGGGCATTAGCGCAGCGCTTCTCGCGGCCATCGCCGGCGGCGTGTTCTGGGCCGTGCAGCAGGGAATCATCCCGAACCCGCTGCCGGGCGTGATTCCTTCGCCGAAGGCACAGGAGCCCGCACCTGCTCCGGCACCTGCACCTGCCCCCGCACCGCAGCCAGCTCCGGAACCGGCTCCTGCGCCGGCTCCCGCCCCTGCGCCTGCACCTGCCCCCGCACCGAAGCCGGCACCGGCTCCGGCCTACTACTCTCGCTGCGCCGATGTGTGGAACGCGCTGGGCCGCCCCATCTACCCGAGTGACCCGGGCTTCCGTTCCAAGTTTGACCGCGATGGTGATGGCGTAGGCTGCGAGCGCGATCCTCGTTAAGCTGGAGCGCATGAGCGCTTTTTCTTCTCTTGAGTCCTGGCCCGTCGATACCGTTGCCGGTGCCTTGCTGCACCGCGGTGAGGTAGTAGAACAGGTCGGTGATGTCTCCCGCCGCTTCCCAGTAGCCTCCGTGACCAAGCTGGTGGCCGCCTATGGGGTGATGGTGGCAGTAGAGGAGGGCGCTGTGGAGCTGGATCAGGCAGCCGGTCCTGAAGGCTCCACGCTGCGACACCTGTTGGCCCATGCCTCGGGCGTGGGCTTTGATACCCGGGAGTCTCAAAAACCGGTAGGAGAGCGCCGTATCTATTCCTCGGCGGGTTATGAGTGGGCTGCCGAGGTAGTCGAGGCTGCTACCGAGATTCCTTTTGCTGACTACCTTGCGGAAGGCGTGTGCGCCCCGCTGGGCATGCAGGCCACCACCCTGGAAGGCTCGGCCGGGCACGGGCTGGTCTCTAGCGTGGAGGACCTCGCCGCCTTTGCCGCCGAGGTGTACGCGCCGCGTTTGCTGGATTCCTCCACCGTGGAAGACATGCGCAGCGTCCAGTTCCCCGGGCTGCGCGGGATTGTGCCGGGCTACGGCAGCTTCAAGGACTGCACGTGGGGGTTGGGCTTTGAAATCCATGGCGAAAAGAAGCAATGGATGGGCGGCTTGCCAGCCGATGCCGTGGGGCATTTCGGCATGAGCGGAACCTACCTGTGGGTGGCCGGTGAGTGGGCGATGGTGGCGCTCACGGACCGCGACTTCGGAGACTGGTGCAAGCCGCTGTGGGCCGAGACCAATACGGCGATCTGGGAGGAGTGCCAGGCGCGCTAGCCATAGCCGCGGTGAAGAACTTGGATGGCGTAGCGGCGCACCGACAGGCGCCACAACGGGGGTAGTGGGGCACCTGTGGCGACCGCGCGCACATGATGCTCGTGAGCCCTCATGTGGCGAATGTGGTTAATGGGGTGAATTTCCGGGCGAAAGTCTCAACCTGATATTGAGGCAGTGGGGGCTTAAGTGCAGGTTGAGGGTTGTTGTGGCCTAAGTGGCAGGGGAAAATCGTGGGCACACAATGACGCACCGAGTGGCCACATACCGTGGCCACACCAATCGGTGTTCGCGCCTCGGCGCGAGTGGCGTGATGAAGACTAGTTCGTAGGGGAAGACGAAGCTCGTCTTGCGTCGGCGCATGCCGGCGTGCCATCACTCGCACGTCAAAGGAGTTTAAGGAGTGAATCAACGCGTTCACCCGCAGGTAGCCGGTGCAACCGAGCCGGCCCCTTCAGCCAGCCCACTTGGCAGCCCAGCGGATACGTGGCCCAACCGCGCCTGCGGTGAGGTCTGCACCGCCGTGCTGCAGATCTCGGGCATGCCGCGCAGCCTGCGCCCGGCCATTGAGCGCGCCATGGCGCGCTGTATTCGCAGCGAAAGCGAATTCATCGTCCCCGGCGATGACCCGCTGACTGCCCAATGGTGCACCCGCTGGCGCCGCGACCCGCTGTGGGACGTTGTCGGCATAAAAGCCGACAATGCAGCAAACGCTGCTAAGGGAGTCGACAACACAGGTGTCGGAATCGGCTGCCAGCAAGTGCTCACCGGAACGCCCAGCGAACTAGAAGCGCTGGGCCGCGCGGTGGAGATGCTAGCGGGGGAGTATGGTTTCCGGGGCGTCGTCAAGCGTGCGGTCTAAGTCGGTGAAGGCCTAGTCCGCGAAGGGATCGAAGATGCGCTCCGGCAGGTCCGCCACGGAGTCAATGATGCGCGTCGGGCGGAAAGGATAGCGCTCGATGATGCGGTCATCGCTGATGCCGGAGCGCACCAGGATGCTGCGCATGCCGGCCTCGAGGCCTGACTTGACGTCGGTATCCATGCGGTCACCGATCATGACGGTGTTTTCCGAGTGTGCGCCGATGTTGTTTAAGGCGCTGCGCATCATGACCGGGTTCGGCTTGCCCACGTAGTAGGGCTCGCGGTTGGTCGCCGCGGTGATGAGTGCGGCCACAGCACCCGTGGCCGGCAGCACGCCCTGCGGGGCCGGGCCCGTGACGTCCGGGTTAGTGGCAATGAAGCGCGCGCCGTTGCGGATGAGATTGATGGCCGTGGTGATGGCTTCAAAAGAATAGGTGCGGGTCTCGCCCAAGACCACGAAGTCCGCTTCTCGGTCGTTGAGGATCCAGCCGGCCTCGTGCAGCGCGGTGGTCAGGCCGGACTCGCCCACGACATAAGCCGTGGACAGCCCTGCCTGGTTGGAGAGGAAGGCCGCCGTGGCCGTCGCTGAGGTCCAGATGCGCTCGGCCGGGATGTCCAAGCCGGTGTTCTGCAGGCGTGCTGACAAGTCCCGCGGAGTGGACATCGAGTTATTGGTCAGCACCATGTACTCGATGTTGTTGTCCTTCAGCGCTTGGATGAATTTATCCGCGCCGGGAATCATCTCCCCTTCCTTGATGAGGACGCCGTCCATGTCAGAGAGGTAAGAAATCACGAGTGTTCCTCCACGTAGTCAGCAAGTTCGCCCACCGTGGTTACGGAGAGCATGGTTTCTTCATTAAGGCGGACCCCGCAGGCTTCCTCGAGGCGCACGGCTAATTCGATGCGCTCGAGTGATTCAACCCCCAGGTCCTCCAGCTTTGCTTCGCGCTCTAGTCCTTCCTCCACGCCGGTTACCTTCGTGATGAGGCGCGTCAGTTCGCTATAGGCGTCGCCGGCGGGTGCAGAATCCTGCTCTTCGGCCGGCGCGGAGCCGAAACGGGCTTGGAGTTGCGCTGAAAGGTCATTAGCCATGGGGCCCAGTCTAGTATTGAAATGTCATGGTTATTCGAGCACGTTCCTCCGCCGTCGCGCGCAGCTGGTCGCGCCGGGTTCGCCCCCGCATGCGCGCCATCGAGCACGCCGTCCACAATGAGCTGCATGATCTCACGACTGAACCGGGCCTGACTGCGGTGAGCGACTCGGGCTTCGTCGACAACGACGGCGTGCGCGTGGCGTGGTACGAGGTGGGCCCTGCGGATGCGGAGGTCACCGCGGTCTTCATCCACGGCTATTGCCTGTCTGCTGAGAGCTTCTATTCCCAGGTCAACGACGTGCGCCGCAACTATCCCACGGTGCGCTGCCTGCTTGTCGACGTTCGCGGCCACGGCCAATCCACCCACGTCGCCCCCGCGCAGTGCACGGTTCGGGGCGCGGCCGACGATGTGCTGGCCGTCATCGCTGAGCGTGCCGCCGAGGGGCCGTTGGTGCTGCTTGGGCACTCGATGGGCGGAATGATTGCGCTTAACCTGCTGCGCCGCGCACCGCGCCAGATCTTTGACCGCGTTGAGGGGATGGCGCTGGTGGCCACCTCTATGCAGCGCTTTGCCGCCGCAGGCGTGGCTCGCATCTTGGAATCGAAGACCCTCGGCGCGGTCTACCGCGCGTGCTTGAAGCTGCCCCGTCGGCTCAACCGGGTGCGCTTTGAGGTAGCGGCTGTCATCGCCCCGGCTTTCGCGGCGCTGCTGCAGGGCTTCCCACAAATGGACAAGCTGCAATTCCACGTGGCGATGCTGCTGGATACGCCGATGTCGAGCTATGCGGGCTTCTTCGATGACTTGGTGGAGCACTCTGAGTTCGGCGCAACGGCCCGGCTGCGCAGCGTGCTGGGCGAAATCGTGGTGGGCCAGCATGACATCGTGACCCCGCACCGCCAATCGGAGGTGATTGCCCGCCACTGGCCGGACTCCACCCTGACCGTCGTCGACGGTGCTGGCCACATGGTCATCTTGGAAGAGCCCAGCGAGGTCTCCAAGGCCTTGGGCCGGGTCCTCGATCGCGTGCTCGGTGGCGACTAAGCCGCGCTAATGCCGGCTAAGTCCTTTGTCGACAGCGGCAGGGCCTTTTGTTGGCGGTGGCTGAGCCCCGCGCGGTGGTCGAACTACCCGTTCTGCCAAAGATAGAGCCTCTGATTCAAGATCTGGCCAGAACTTTGGCAACAACGACAGTTGCCGCCCCTCGGTTTAGGTAAGAAGAATGCCCCTCCTGCCCGAGGTGGGGCAGAAGGGGCTGGAGGGCTTGGGGCTGTTAAGCCCTAAGCCTTAGTCCTCGTCGGAGGACGTAGAGATGGTGGCGGTCGGGTCGTCGAGCTTCAGCTCACGAGCTGCCTTCTCCACGGTGCTGCGCTCCACCTTACCCTCGCGGGCCAGGCCCTCGAGGACGGCGACGACGATGGACTCGGCGTCGATGTTGAAGTAGCGGCGAGCGCCTTCGCGGGTATCGGAGAATCCGAAGCCATCTGCGCCCAGGACGATGTAGTCGCCCGGGACGTAGGGGCGAATCTGCTCCTGCAGGTCCGTAGCGAAGTCGGAGACACCGACGAACGGGCCCTCGAAGCCCTTGAGCTGGGAGGTAGCGAATGCCTCGGTGGGCTCAACGCCCTTGCGCAGAGCTTCCTGGTTACGGGCAGCGCCGTCGCGAGCCAGGTTGACCCACGAGGTGACGGAGAACAGCGAAGCCTTGACATCGAAGTCCTCAGCCAGGATCTCCTGGGCGCGCAGGGCCTCGTACATACCCACACCGGAGGCCAGGATGTTGGCCGGGATGGAGCCGGACTCGGCGGTGTTGTAGTGGTAGATGCCCTTGTGCAGGCCCTCGACGTCGAGGTTCTCCGGCTCAGCAGGCTGCTTGACCGGCTCGTTGTACACGGTGATGTAGTACATGATCGGCTCGTTGTCCTCGCCGTACATGCGCTCAATACCGCGCGGAACCAGGTGAGCGATCTCGTAGCCGAAGGCCGGGTCGTAGACCTCCACGGCCGGGTTGGTCGACGCCAAGATCGGGGAGTGGCCGTCCATGTGCTGCAGGCCCTCACCGGTCAGGGTGGTGCGGCCGGCGGTCGCACCGATGATGAAGCCGCGGCCCAGCTGGTCGGCAGCAGCCCAGAAGGCATCGCCGGTGCGCTGGAAACCGAACATCGAGTAGAAGATGTACAGCGGAATCATCGCCTCGCCCTGGGTGGCGTAGGAGGTAGCAGCTGCGGTGAAGGAGGCTGCGGCACCGGCCTCGGAAATGCCCTCGTGCAGAATCTGACCATCCGTGGCCTCGCGGTAGGAGAGCATGAGGTCGTGGTCCACCGGGACGTAATTCTGGCCACGCGGGTTCCAAATCTTCAGGGTGGGGAACCAGGAGTCCATACCGAAGGTGCGGGCCTCATCCGGAATGATCGGCACGACGCGCTTGCCCAGCTCCTTGTCGCGCATGAGCTCCTTGAAGGTACGCACCAGCGCCATGGTGGTGGCGACGTCCTGCTTGCCGGAACCCTTGCGGACCGAGCGCAGCTTGGACAGATCCGGGGTGGTCAGCGTCTCGAAGTTCTCGCGGCGCTCCGGCAGGAAGCCGCCCAGCTCTTTACGACGCTCCAGCATGTACTTGATCTCCGGAGCATCCTTGCCCGGGTGGTAGTACGGCGGCAGGTACGGATCGGCCTCGAGCTGCTCGTCGCTGATCGGGATGCCCTGCTTATCGCGGAAGAGCTTCAGATCCTCCAGCGTCAGCTTCTTCATCTGGTGGGTAGCGTTGCGGCCCTCGAAGTTGTGGCCCAGGCCGTAGCCCTTAATGGTGTGGGCCAGGATGACCGTCGGGCGGCCGGTGCCAGCGTAGCTCAACGCCTTGTCGTATGCGGCGTAGATCTTGCGGTAGTCGTGGCCACCGCGGCGCAGTGCCCAAATCTCATCATCGGACATGTCCTCCACCAGCTTGAGCGTGCGCTCATCGCGGCCGAAGAAGTGCTCGCGCACGTAGGCGCCGTCGTTAGCCTTGAAGGTCTGGTAGTCACCATCAGACGTGGTGTTCATGATGTTGACCAGGGCGCCGTCCTTGTCGGCTTCCAGCAGCTTGTCCCAGCCGCGGCCCCAGACAATCTTGATGACGGACCAGCCGGCACCGCGGAAGAAGGACTCCAGCTCCTGAATGATCTGGGTGTTACCGCGCACCGGACCATCGAGACGCTGCAGGTTACAGTTCACCACGAAGGTCAGGTTATCCAGCTCATAGAGGGAAGCCATCTGCAGCAGACCACGGGACTCCGGCTCATCCATCTCGCCGTCGCCGAGGAAGGCCCAGACATGCTGCTTGGAGGTGTCCTTGATGCCGCGGGTCTCCAGGTACTTATTGAAGCGTGCCTGGTAGATAGCGTTGATGGGGCCCAGGCCCATGGACACGGTGGGAAACTCCCAGAAGTCCGGCATCAGGCGTGGGTGCGGGTAGGACGGCAGACCATTGCCCTCGCCGCGGGAGTGCTCCTGGCGGAAGCCATCGAGGTCTTCCTCGCTCAGGCGGCCCTCCATGAAGGCGCGGGCGTAGACACCCGGGGAGGCGTGGCCCTGGAAGAAGACCTGGTCGCCGCCGGAGGGATCATCCTTGCCCTTGAAGAAGTGGTTCAGGCCCACCTCATACAGCGGGGCAGCGCCTGCGTAGGTGGAGATGTGGCCACCGACGCCGATGCCCGGGCGCTGTGCGCGGTGCACCATGATGGCCGCGTTCCAGCGGATCCAGCGGCGGTAGCGCTTCTCCAACTCCTCATCGCCCGGGAACTCTGGCTCCAGGGAGGTAGGGATGGTGTTAACAAAATCCGAGGACGTCAGCGACGGCAACGGCACGCGCTTGGCGGTAGCGCGCTCAAGAAGGCGCAGCATGAGGTAGCGGGCGCGCTCCGGATCGGAAGAATCTAGAAGACCGTCGAGGGAGTCCATCCACTCGCGGGTCTCCTCGGGGTCGGAGTCATGCAGGTATGCTGCCACGCCATCGCGAACGATGGGAAAGTTGGAGTCGCCGTTGTGGGCGTCCAAGTCGGCCATTAAATCCTCCTGGGTCGTAGTACACAGATCTTGCTCTAGGATACGCGCCCCTTTCGCGGTGGGTCACTCGGAGGCCCCCACGGGTGGTTTTATGGGGGAAAATGTCCACCTCTGGGGAGGAACGGGGGAGGTTTGACGCGAAAAAGTGCACCGTAGCCGTTAAAATACTCTGCATGACATCAACTACTTCATCGGAAGGAACTCAACGAGTGACGGGATTTGCAGCCAAGCTCGGCATCGAGGAGGGCCAGATTGCCCTAGAACTTGGTTGGGACGAAGACTGTGACCCCACGATTTCTGAGTCCATCGAGGACGTGTTGGGGGAGGACTTCCTCGAGGAAGAGACCGACGAGTTGTGCGACCTTGTGCTGCTGTGGTGGCGCGCGGAGGACGGCGACTTGGTCGATGGGCTGGTGGATGCCACCCGTCCCTTGGGCGATTCCGGCCGCATCTGGCTGCTGACCCCAGGAGCTGGAAAGCCAGGCAACTTGGAGCCAGGCGAGATCTCCGAATCTGCACAATTGGCCGGCCTCGTACAGACCAAGGCCGAGCGCCTCGGCGAGTGGCAGGGGTCCTGCCTCGTGGCCCGCGGCTACACCAAGAAGCCCTAAGGAATAATCGCAGGATGTACCTGCTCACGCGGCATTCGCAGCGGCGAATCACACCCCGATTTGTTGCTGCGGGTGCCCATGGGCTAATCTTGTTCGAGCACACCAAGTGCACTGCGGCTTTAGCTCAGCTGGAAGAGCAACTGGTTTACACCCAGTAGGTCGGGGGTTCGATCCCCTCAGGCCGCACCAAATGAAACCCCTTTCCGTTAAGTCGGAGAGGGGTTTCGTCGTGCTCGGAGGCCGGTGCTCTAGGGGTTGAGGGCCGCTTTGATGGTCGGGCTTAAGGGACATTTCGTGTGGATTTGCGGCGTGTCGCACTAAGGGACATTTCGTGTGGATTTAGGAGCGTCCGGCCCATCCTTTTCTTATGCCTAAGCTGGGGTTCCACTCATTGTCGATGCCGGTATCGAATGTGGCGGGTCGCCCGTCGGGGTGGCCGCGTCGTTTACGTTCTTCTTGTGCCCAGGCTGCGCGTGCGGCTTTTTCTCCTTGGCGTCCGAA
>NZ_KV796808.1:0-500 GCF_001809235.1 Corynebacterium sp. HMSC072A04
TACCGTCGTTGCTGATGCGGGCATGTTTTCCGCGGCGAACAAGCAAGCACTCATCGATGCAGGCCTGCACTACATCTTGTCGGTGAAAACCCCCACCGTGCCTGAGGTGATCGAAACCTGGCGGCAGGACAACCCCGGTGAAGACTACACCCACGGCCAGATCTGGACACAAGCCTCGGCAAGCGATGGACGCAAACACACAACCCCGAATACGGTAACCCACTTCCAGTACTCCCACGACCGGGCTAGACGCAGCCTGCGCGGAATCAAAGAGCAAGTCGCGAAAGCCAAACGCGCTGTTGACGGCGATATCGCAATCAAGCGCAACCGCTATATTGATCTTTCCGCCCCGAATAAGAAGGTCAACTACGCTCTTGCTGCCAAGCACCGAGCCCTAGCCGGAATTAAAGGCTATGAAACCGACCTGACTACTCTTCCCGCCCAAGAGGTTATCGGGCATTACCGCAGGTTATTCAACATTGAAAAGTCGTTTCGGATGT
>NZ_KV796809.1:0-73245 GCF_001809235.1 Corynebacterium sp. HMSC072A04
ACTATTTCCTCACATTTGTCGGAGCTTGACTCCCTGAGCGCCGACACCACCGCAGGCAAGATCGCTGAACTGAAGAGGCGTCGCGAAGCAGCGGCGCAGCCCATGGGCGAACAGGCCCACGAAAAAGTCCGCGCCCAGGGCCGCCTCACCGCCCGGGATCGCTTGGACTACCTCCTCGATGAAGGTTCCTTCGTCGAGACTGACATGCTCGCCGTGCACCGCACCACGGACTTCGGTATGGGCAAGAAGCGCCCGGTCACTGACGGCATCGTCACCGGCTGGGGCACCATCGACGGCCGCGAGGTCTGCATCTTCTCCCAGGACGGAACCGTCTTCGGAGGCGCCCTCGGCGAGGTCTACGGCGAGAAGATGATCAAGATCATGGAGCTGTCCATCACTACCGGTCGTCCACTCATCGGCCTGTACGAAGGTGCCGGCGCCCGAATCCAGGACGGTGCCGTCTCCCTGGACTGGATTGCCAAGACCTTCTACCAAAACGTCAAGGCCTCCGGCGTCGTCCCGCAGATCTCCGTCATCATGGGCGCCTGCGCCGGCGGCAACGCCTACTCCCCTGCGCTGACCGACTTCGTCGTGATGGTGGATGAGAAGTCCAAGATGTTCGTCACCGGGCCCGACGTCATCAAGACCGTCACCGGCGAGGAGATCTCCCAAGAGGAACTCGGCGGCGCCGGAGTCCACATGCACAAGTCGGGCACCTCGCACTACACCGCTTCTAGCGACGAGGAAGCACTGGATTGGGTCCACGACCTGCTGACCTACCTGCCTTCCAATAACCGCCAGCTGACACCGGCTGAGCCCTACGAGGAGCTGGGCGAAGAGACTGCCAATGACCTCCTGCTGGATGAAATCATCCCGGACTCCCCGAACCAGCCCTATGACGTCAAGGAAGTCATCGAAACCCTCACCGATGACGGCGATTACCTGGAGATCCAGGCTGATCGCGCCGATAACGTGGTGACCGCCTTCGGCCGCATCGAGGGCCAGACCGTGGGCTTTGTGGCCAACCAACCGCAGGTTTTCGCCGGCTGCCTCGACATTGATTCCTCCGAGAAAGCCGCCCGCTTCGTGCGCACCTGCGATGCCTTTAACATCCCGATCATCATGCTGGTCGACGTTCCCGGCTTCCTCCCCGGCGCCGATCAGGAACACGATGGCATCCTGCGCCGCGGCGCCAAGCTTCTCTACGCCTACGCCGAGGCCACGGTTCCGAAGATCACCGTCACCCTGCGCAAGGCCTACGGTGGTGCCTACTGCGTGATGGGTTCCAAGGGCCTCGGCGCGGACGTCAACCTGGCGTGGCCCACCGCCCAGATCGCCGTCATGGGCGCAGCCGGCGCCGTCGGCTTCATCTACCGCAAGGAGATCAAGGCAGCCCACGAAAAGGGCCTCGACGTGGCTGAGCTGACCAAGTCCTTCGAGCGCGAGTATGAAGACCACATGCTCAACCCGTATAAGGCAGCGGAGCGCGGGCTTATCGACGCCGTCATTCTCCCCTCCGAAACCCGCAGTGCAATTGCCAAAAACTTGCGCTTCTTCGCCGACAAGAACGTCGCGCGCCCGGCGCGTAAGCACGGCAACATCCCGCTCTAACGCGCACTCGGATCGGCACAGATTAGTACAGAAGACGCACTGTATTACACTAGTGTCCCATGACTGACTTGAAGACGACCGCTGGCAAGATCGAGGACCTCAGCGCCAAGCTCACCGAGTCCCGTGCGCCGCAGGGAGAGGTCCCTGCGGCTCGCAGCGCCATCGAGGCGCTCTTCGATGCCGGATCCTTCGTAGAGACCGACGCGCTTGCTCGCCACCGCTCCACCGAGTTCGGCCGCGAGCACGTCCGGCCCTACACCGACGGTGTCGTCACCGGTTTCGGCACCGTGGACGGCCGCAAGGTCTGCGCTTATGCGCAGGACGCCTCGCTGTTCGACGGCACCATGGGCGAGGTCTACGGCGAAAAGGTCACCAAGCTCTACGACCTCGCCATTAAGACCGGCGTGCCCATCGTCGCACTCGTCGCCAGCGACAAGCCCCGCGCCCAGGAAGGCATTGTCTCCTCCGCCATGCAGGCCCGCATCCTTGCCCGCGCCACCACTGCTTCCGGCCTCATCCCGCAGGTCACAGCGGTCTACGCGGACTCGAAGGAGGCCTCGCTCGTGGCTGCGTTGTCCGATGTCGTTATCGCTCCGGACGGTGACCTGCAGGCGGATGGGGAGCACGAGGTGAGCGTCGCCAAGCGCGTGCTCTCCTACCTGCCCTCGAATAACCGTGCCGCCGCTCCCCGCACCGAGGCCACCATCGTTGCGGGCTCTGTGGAGGAGAACATCACCGACGCCGACCATGTCCTCGATACCCTCGTGGGCGATGACGGCGCCGTCGATCTCGCCGACGTGGTCACCGCCACCTGTGAGGATGTCTTTGAACTCGGCGCCCAGGTGCGCGGTGTCTTCACTGGTTTCGGTCGCGTCGAGGGACGCACGGTGGGCATCATCGCCAACCGCGACACCCTCGATGCGGAAGCTGCCGCTAAGGCCGCGCGTTTCATCCGACTGTGCGATGCCTTCAATACTCCCATCATCGAGTTCGTCGATACTCCGGCACTGGACGTGGAGAAGGCGGCGCTGGCCAAGCTGGTGCACGCCTACTCCGCGGCGAGCGTGGGCAAGATCAGCGTCATCGTCCGCCGCGCGCACGGTACCGGATACATCGCCTTCGGCTCCAAGGAGCTCGGCGCGGATCTGTCCTATGCGTGGCCGACGGCCGAGATCGCCGTGGCCGATGCCCCCGCACTGGCCTCCGAGCTAGAGCTGAGCGAGGAGGAGGCCGCCGCCTACCTGACCCCGTACCAGGCCGCTGAGCGCGGTCTCGTCGATTCCGTTATTACCCCGGCAGCCACGCGTGGCTCCCTCATTGAGGGCCTGCGCCTGCTGGATCGCAAGATTATTCCGACCCTGCCGAAGAAGCACGGCAATATCGTTTTGTAGAGGTGTCCAATGACCGCTTCCCTGTTTACCGTTCTGCGCGGCAACCCCACCGACGCTGAGGTGGCGGCCCTATCCACGGTGCTCAGCCAGCTCGACTCTGAGGCGCGCGCCAAGGCCGCCGATACCCGCTCTGAGCGCGACCTGTGGGGACAGCCGGGTGACGTATTCAACCCGTCCGCCTTCCGCAACGTCCGCTACTACTAAGCGCATGCGCCTGGTTCTGGCCTCCCAGTCCCCCTCCCGCCTGTCCATCCTGCGGGGTGCGGGCGTGGAACCCGTCATCGCCCCGGCTCACGTGGACGAGCGCGCCATCGAGGAGCGCCTGGCGGGTGCTGAGCCCGCCGAGATCGTCTGCGCCTTGGCTGCTGCGAAGGCGGAGGCCATTGCTGCCGACTATCCCGAGGACGTCGTGGTGGGTGGGGATTCAATGCTGCTTCTCGACGGCTCCCTCCAAGGCAAACCCCACACCCCCGAGGCCACCGTGGAGCGCTGGCACGCGCAGGCCGGCCGCGCTGCGGAGCTCATCACCGGTCACTGCGTGCTCTACGGCGAGGAGCGCTTCGTTGAAGCCTCGCGCACGACGGTGCACTTTGCCCAGGCCTCGGACGCCGATATCGAGGCCTACGCCCGCACCGGCGAGCCGCTGGAATGCGCCGGCGCCTTTACCTTGGAAGCCCTCGGCGGCTGGTTCATCGACCGCATTGAGGGCGATCCTTCCTCCGTCATCGGGCTTTCGCTGCCGGTGCTGCGCCGCGCGCTGTATTCCTTTGGGCTCAACGTTTCCGGCTTCTGGGTTTAATCAAACCTATTGACTGGATTTTTAATCACCGATATTATGTGATTCACATTTCACTGCATGCGAGAGAGCGGAATTAGATCCTGCAATCTGCAGGTTTTAAATCGCTTCAGGAACTCGCACAGAGCTTAAGTAAGGAACTTGGAGCACACCATGTCCTCATTGCTGCATCAGTAATTTCTATTTGACACACCGCTGCTTTCGACGGGTCAATATTTCACCGCCGAAAGAATTGTCTACCCCGAAAATCCGACGCTGGGTTCATGCTGCGCGCATGAGTTTCCAGTCGCGGTTGTCAAAACATAGAGAGAACCGATGCAAGATCACAATACTACTGGTGGAAATTTTTGGACTATTGTACGCAAGCGTCATCCCGATTACTTACGGTGGTTCTTCGCCGACACAACAAGCGCTTTGGGTTCATCCCTCATTGCCATCCCCGTTTCGCTTGCGAGCTTCCACCTCACTGGAAGTCTAAGCCAAGCAGGTCTCATCGGAGCAGCAAGCTCAGCTGGCTCCTTGATCATGACCATCCCAGCCGGAATGATCATTGATCGCGTCGATAAGAAGAATCTGCTTCTCCTTTACGGCCTGAGTCAGATTGCTATCTGGTCTTCCTTTTCCCTACTCCTCTGCCTGGGTAAATTCGCCTTCATCTCCTTATTCTTCTTCAGCGTTTTTGCTGGGATGATTACAGGCACCTTCGGAGGGCTAACCAATGCCATTCTGAGATTCATCATCCCAGAGAATTTACTTGTCCAAGCACAAGGCCGTAACCAAACTCGAGACAACATTATCTGGATGGTTGGATTACCCTTAGGAGGCCTACTTTACGGACTGGCGCCGGTTATTCCTTTTATCGCACAATCCCTGTCAGGGCTTGGTCCCGTATATGCTTCAAGGAGCATCAATGCAAACCTAGGTGAAACAATCAGTGACCAGAAGTATTCATTTACAGAGTTCTGGTCCGATACCAAATATTCTTTGGCTTGGATTTGGAAATATCCGGTGCTCCGGGCAATTTTCAGCATCGATTTATGCTCGAATTTTGCCAATTTTTTCCTCATCGCGTCCATAGATCTATGGTTGGCCTATCTTAAAGTTGATGGCTGGATAATCGGCTTAACTTCAACCATGTTTACCCTAGGCATGATTGTTGGAGGATTTTTTCAGGACCACCTCATCAAGCGATTACCTGGAAGAAACATAATCCGAGCAACCATGCTCTGGGAATTAATGTGGTACATATTTCTTCTCGTGTTTTCCCATTATTGGCCGCTTATCGCAGTCGCAGCATTTTTCATCGTCATTCCCTCGATCGCATGTAACTCGTACTCTGGTGGACTACTTGCGTTATCTGCACCCCCTGAAAAGATAGGTAAGTGCTCGGCAGGAGCACGCCTAATGATGGGACTACTTCCAATCATCGCCTCCACCAGCGCAGGCGTTCTTCTTTCTGCAATTGGTTTTCAGGCAAGCATGGCACTATGTGTTCTGTGCTCGGTTATCTCTTGCTTGATAGTGGCGGGTTCAGTCTTACGCGCACTACCTAAAGCAGCCGAGTTCAATTCCCTCCCAGTTCTCGAGTAACCCTTATGACGTATACGAACGCTTCAAAGCCTTCGCGGCGCCAGTCGGACCTCAGCCTTAGCCTCGACTAGTCGTATCCAAGCTCGCCCCCTCTGGTGGCCTCACTGCCACATGGCTAGAGTGGGGCGGCATGGAAATGAAAGACATGCTCGCTCCCCCACCCATCAATCTGCCCGCCGATCCGGGTGCTGACAGCACCGCTGATCTCACCGCGGGAATTGTCGCCCACCCGGATTCCCCGCTGCTGTGGGCGCTGCTGGCGGAGCAGGAGCTGAAGAAGCACGCGGGCGCTGAGCCCACCGCCTTCATCACCGCCTACGCCTACGCGCGCACCGGCTACCACCGCAGCCTCGACCGCCTGCGCGGCAATGGTTGGAAGGGCTGGGGCCCTGTCCCCTTCTCCCACGAACCCAACCAGGGCGTTCTGCGCGCCATTGCCGCGCTTGGCCACGCCGCGAAGGCCATCGGTGAGGACGCGGAGTATGACCGCATCCGCCAGATGCTCTCCGACGCCGACCCCGAGTGCGTCGCTACGCTACTAGATTAAGCACATGGTTCTAGTCACCTGGTTCTACTCAAAAGGTTTAGTTGGGGGAAAGTAAACCACCTAGGAGGCCACAGATGGTTTGTTTGGGGCACATGAACCATCTGACCTGAACCATATGACTGAAACCAACTGTGGTGGCTACCGGAATTCTCAGACAGGCAGCCCCTCCTCCATGTAAAAATCCCGCGGACCTCACATTTGAGGCCGCGGGATTAGCGTGTCTGCGAAAAGCGCAGCTCGTGAGACTACCTATTCCTTATCGCTATCGCTATCCGCCTGAGAGACAAGGTCTCCGGTGTTCTGCGCGGTGCGGATGTTCGCCACGAAGAACTCCAAGATCAAGCGGAACTGAATGACGTAGAAAAGGAACGCGATTCCGCCACCGATGACAGCGCCAAGGAACGTCAAGAATCCGATGAGAAAGCTGTCCGCGAAAGCAAAGAAGGAGAAGAGGATCATTCCCGCCCATGCTGCCCCTGCCACGATGACGAGCAGCAGGTAGATGAAGGAGGAGAACTTCAGGGTGACGAAGTCATTGAAGGAGAAGTCAAACAACGCCTTGAAGAAGCCAGCGCCCTTGGAGGGGCTGCCGCCCTGTGAATTCTGCTGTGGGTAGTCCTGCTGCGGGGAGGCGGCAAAGGGCGAGTTGTTTTGCTGACCAAAGCCCTGCTGATCCTGCGTGCCGAAAGCCTGCTGCTCTTGGGCGCCGAAACCTTGCTGGCCTTGTGCCCCAAAGCCTTGGTTCTGTTGGGGGTAACCACCAAAGCCGGAGTTGGAGTGGGAAGCCGGGGTTCCAAAGCCCTCTCCCGACTGCTGCCCAAAGCCATGGTCTTGGTGCGACTCCGACGGGGTGCCGTAGCCATAACCCTGGTTAGAAAATCCCTGACTGCCATAACCTTGGTTGTCGCCATACCCTTGGTTGTCATAGCCCTGATTACCGTAGTTCTGGCCGCCATAGCTCTGGTTCGAGTTCACGGAGTCCGCAGCGTGATCAGCGCCAGCGTTGTGATCGGTGCCAGCATTGTGATCGGCCCCAGAGTTATGCTCGGCGCTGGAGTTCTGCGCACCCGCGTCGCTGTCGGCATTGTAGGAGCCGTAGGAAGCGCCAAAGGTACCGTGAGAGGCTTGGGAATCTTGCCCGCCGAAGGTTTCGGAAGCAGGGACAGAGGAGCTGGAAGGGTGCTCGGTGCCAGACTCCGTGCTGTTCTTCGCCGAATCATAGGCCGAGTCCGCGGCGGAATCGGAGGACGCATTAAAGCCCGAACCGGACGCGTCAAAGCCGCGATTCTCAGCATCCGGCTGCGCACCCTGGGGAGCGGAATAACCGAATCCAGACGAGTCGGCGGAGCCCTCGGAGTAGTCGCCATATCCTGCCTGGCCACCCCAGCCGAAACCGGAGTTCGATGCCTGGCTACCCCACGCGGACGCAGCGTCATCGTTGCCTGACTGGGAGCTATCGTAACCGCCGAAGCTGCTGTAACCGTTGTTCCCGGCGTTCTCACCGTTGGACCCGTTGACGTGGTTATCGCTGTTATCGCCGTTCTCACCAAACTGGTTGGGGTTCGTCATTTTTTCGTTAGACCTTTCGGAGAATCATCGAAATTCGCAGCGCGCTACAGCACTACAATGGCGTAATTTTTACCCCTCCGAACGTACCTGAGATCTCGCTCACCGGCAGCGCGGCTTGGGGAACACGCCCCAGAAAACGACAGTTCCCCCGCCGCAGGCGGGGGAACAATCACAAGCTTGTGCTCAAAGGCTAGTGCACAGCAACACGCTTAGGCGTGCTTGGCCTCCACGCGCTTGATGGCCTCAGCAGCCACCTTCTCCTGGATGCCCATGTCCAGCTCAGAGGTGAAGCCCACGCAGGAGCAGTTAATCTCACCAAGGACGTAGGTGTCCTCACCATTCTCACCATCAGCCAGCATGAAGTCCGCAGTCCAGATCAGCGGGATGTTGTCGCCACCGAGCTTCTCAGCGATGACCGGGCGGACGTCAGCGAACATGTCGACCAGCTCCTGCCACTCCTCCGGCTTCTGGTAGGTGTACTTGGCACCGGAGAACAGGGTGGCGGAGAAGGCGTCGCCGCCCTCGGCCGGCTTCTTGTGCACCACGAAGACCGGATCTGGGCCCACGAGAAGAATGCGGATCTCGCCTTCGACGATGCGCGGCATGAAGCGCATGTCCACGAGCATGCCGTTGTCACCCACGATGTACTGGTCGCAGAAGTCCATGAACTCGCCGAGCTCGCGCTCCTCAGTGTGGTTGTCCACAGCCTCGGTGCACTTGATCTTGGTGTCGAGCGGCAGTGCGGTGCCCGGCTCGACGGACTCGGCCAGTTTCTCGTCGGCAAGGCGCACGCGCCAGATGCCGGAGCCGGTGGAGCCACGGTTCTGCTTGAGCACGCGCTCGCCGTAGGACAGCGAGGTCGGGAAGGTCTTGTGGAAGGACTCGACGTCGTAGTAGGCGGCGGTGTCAGCCGGAACCAGGTCCGTGTCATTGAGCTTGACCAGGGCGTCCTTGGCACCATAGGCCATCATCTCGTACGGGGTGGACATGCCGACCAGTCCGGCCTCGGACAGCTTGGTGAGCAGATCGAAGTAGCCCTTCTCACCGCCCGGGATGTTGCCCGGGTTCACGCGGGAGATGTAGGCATCGAAGTTCTCCGATACATACTCGAAGAGCTTCTCGGACCACTCAGGGCGGTAGAACACGACCTCGGCGTGCCAACCTGCATCCTTGATGCAGTCGACGATCGGCATGGTGTCCTTACGGTGTCCGTTGATCTGCTTATCGGATCCGCCCTCAACCTCGAAGACGACGATTGCTTTGTGCACAGTGATTCCCTTCCACTAGGGGGTTAGTGAGTGTCACTTCTTAAAATAACCCAGGTTGGACCCTCGCGCTCACCTAGAAAAGCACCCCCGAAAAGGCATAAAAAGCAAGCGTACCGCACTTTTTGGCCGCTGACCTGCACGCTTGTTATAACCAGTGAACGTGCAGCAGCGCTAACTGCAGAAGAAATGTATCCAACACCACAAATACGCCTCCCCCGTGACCACATGTCCGCCCAGCACGCTAGAGTTGAACCGAACGTTCCCCCTCAACGAGAAAGGCAGGTGGACCGTGGCCGAATTCGACCCGAATCCCCCTTTCCAGGAATACGCGCACCCTGAGCGCCTCGTGTCCGCACCGTGGCTGTCCGCGCGACTGGGCATCAACGGCCTCCACGTCATCGAGGTTGATGAGGACTCACTCCTCTACGACATCGGCCACATCCCCACCGCGATCCGCATCAACGTCCAAACTGAGCTGCTCGACAGCACAGCGAGGGACATTATCAGCGCAGAGGATTTCACCGCACTCCTCCGCTCCAAGGGTATTGAGCGCGACGACACCGTCGTCCTCTACGGCGACAAGTCCAACTGGTGGGCTGCTTTCGCGCTGTGGGTCTTCGAGCTCTACGGCCACGAGGACGTGCGGCTTCTCGACGGTGGACGGGACGCCTGGATGTCCGAAGAACGCGACACCTCCTTCATGGTCCCCGAGCCTTCTGCTTCCTCCTACCCGGAGGTTTCCCGCGAGGAATCCTCGCGCATTTTCGTCGACGAGCTGCGTGACTCCTCCGCCACGGTGGTTGACACCCGCAGCCCAGAGGAGTTCTGTGGCGAGGCCGCCCACAAGGCTGGAGCCGGCGAGTCCGCCTACGGCACCACAATGACCCACGGCCACATTCCCGGCGCCATCAACCTCGAGTGGGACCGCGCGATTTACCCGAACGGCTGCTTCCGCGCGCTCAGCGAGCTGAAGGTCAACTACGGCGAGCTCGAACCGGCAACGGAAACCGTCCTCTACTCCCACGTCGGAGCCCAAGCCGCGCACACATGGTTCGTCCTCAAGTACCTGCTCGGATTCGAGGCACCCCGTGTCTACGACGGCTCGTGGGCAGAATGGGGCAACATGGTTCGCATGCCCGTTGAGCGCTAGCAACACGCCGATATAAGCCCGCATCCGCGCTGGTGCGGGTTTATTTTTTGACACGAAACCAAGATGTGAAGGTATCCTCATGTTTTGGTGTGCAAGAATAGTACGCAGTCCTATCACAAATCATGGAGGAGGGTTCCTGCCGTGGCAGTTGAAACCAAGAACATCACCAAGGTCCTCGTGGCCAACCGCGGTGAGATTGCGGTCCGCGTTATCCGCGCGGCTCGCGACGCCAACATTGCATCCGTAGCGGTCTACGCCGAGCCCGATGCCGATGCCCCATTCGTCACGCTTGCCGACGAAGCCTTTGCACTCGGCGGCCAGACTTCCGCGGAGTCATACCTCGACTTCGGCAAGATTCTCGACGCCGCCTCCAAATCCGGCGCCGACGCCATCCACCCCGGCTACGGCTTCCTCTCCGAGAACGCCGAGTTTGCTCAGGCCGTCATCGACGCCGGCCTGATCTGGATCGGCCCATCCCCGGAATCCATCGCGGAACTGGGTGACAAGGTCACCGCCCGCCACATCGCCGAGCGCGCTGACGCTCCTATGGCACCGGGCACCAAGGATCCCGTCGCCAGCGCAGAAGAAGTCGAAGCCTTCGCCGATGAGCACGGCCTCCCCGTTGCCATCAAGGCCGCCTTCGGCGGCGGTGGCCGCGGCATGAAGGTCGCGCACACCCGCGAGGAGATCAAGGACCTCTTCGAATCCGCCACCCGCGAGGCCGTTACCGCTTTCGGCCGCGGAGAGTGCTTCGTCGAGCGCTACCTGGATAAGGCCCGCCACGTCGAGGCCCAGGTCCTCGCCGACCAGCACGGCAACGTCGTCGTCATGGGCACCCGTGACTGCTCCCTGCAGCGCCGCTTCCAGAAGCTCGTCGAGGAGGCCCCTGCCCCCTTCCTTACCGATGAGCAGCGCGCCTCCATCCACGAGTCGGCCAAGCGCATCTGCCGCGAGGCCGGCTACTACGGTGCCGGCACCGTGGAATACCTCGTCGGTTCTGACGGACTCATCTCCTTCCTCGAGGTCAACACCCGCCTCCAGGTGGAGCACCCCGTTACCGAGGAGACCACCGGCTTCGACCTGGTGCGCGAGCAGTTCCGCATTGCTGAGGGCCGTGAGCTCTCTATCTCCGAGGATCCCGCCCCGCGCGGCCACGCCATCGAGTTCCGCATCAACGGCGAAGACGCCGCCGCGGGCTTCATGCCGGCGCCCGGCACGGTTGTCACCTACTCCGAGCCTTCCGGCCCGGGCGTGCGCATGGACTCCGGTGTACGTGAAGGCTCCGTCATCGGCGGCCAGTTCGACTCCATGCTGGCCAAGCTCATCGTCTGGGGTCCGGATCGTGCCACCGCCATCGCGCGCGCACGCCGCGCCCTGGCCGAGTACCGCATCGAGGGTCTTCCCACCGTTATCCCCTTCCACCAGGCCATCCTCACCGATCCCGCTTTCACCGCCGAGGACGGCAACTTCACGGTCTACACCAAGTGGATCGAGGAAGAGTGGGTTAACGAGCTCCCCGCATACGTCGACCCCGCCGAAGCGCCCGAGGACGAAGAGCAGGAGGCTGCCCAGAAGTTCGTCGTCGAGGTGGGCGGCCGCCGCATCGAGGTGGCCCTGCCGGGCAACCTGCTCTTGGGCGGTGGTAGCAAGCGCAAGAAGTCGAAGAAGCGTCGTGGCAAGGGGGCGTCGGCAAGCGTGTCCGGTGACACCGTGACCGCACCGATGCAGGGCAGCGTCATCAAGGTCGCCGTCGAGGAAGGCCAGGAAGTGGAAGAGGGCGAGGTCGTCGTCGTCCTCGAAGCCATGAAGATGGAGAACCCCGTCAAGGCCCACAAGTCCGGCACCGTGACCGACCTCAAGGTATCCACCGGCACGCAGATCAACAAGGGCGAGCCGATTCTGGAGATCAAGTAATTTGCCGGTGCTTCCTTGCGGCCAGGGAGCACTGCAATAACCTTGCTTCAGTCAGCAACGTTACGTACTCTCTGTCCGTGATACCCCGGTGGAGCTCTGCTCCGGGTCACTGGCCCGCTGAGTACTACTTACCGGGGTGCTGACTTGTCGCTCTGGGGGGGATGCAACAGTGGCGCATCAGGATAGCGCCACCCACGCCCCCTCGAGTCACTCTGTGAGTAGCTAAATTCAGAGATCAAGTAGCCTCGAAAGGCATGAGCGTTAACGATTCCGAGTTCGGCGTACGGTTGGCCAAGGAGCACGACCGTACCTACCTCTCCCGCCTTCTTTTCCTCGCCGATGTCCTCGGTGACGAGGACGCCCATATCGGGGATTTCCACACACCTGACGTAGGGCTGTACATCGATGAATGGTCTCCCCATGTCGACGGCGGCGTCATCGCAGTCTCCAGCCACCGCGTTCCCGTCGGTGGTGCGTGGCTGCGCTACTACACCACTGAAGCGAAGGGTGCCGCCTACACCGGCAACCCCGAGGCAGATCCTTTTGATGAGTCCCAGTGGGCCACCGACCTAGATCCGGAGGAAATCCCCGAGCTCTTCATTGCTGTGGAGTCCCGCTACAGGGGCCTCGGCGCTGGACGACGCCTCCTGCGCAACACCTGCGACCTGGCCGAAGCCCAAGAGGCTCCTGCGGTATCGCTGTGGATTGAGCCGGAGAACAGCGGTGCCCGCAAGCTATATGAATCCGAAGGCTTCGTCGACATCGACATCCCGGGCCGCCCGGATGCCCACGTGATGCTCAAGCGCTTCTAGTACCGCAAGCCGACAAAGGGTGTCGACTATACTCGACACCTTCGTCGGCGCGCCGACGGCAGCGCCAAGAGCGACGTTGCTCACCCGCCTATAACCTAGGTCGGGTCACAACGACCGTTTCCGTAGAACGCTGCACGTATCTTCGCGAAACGCGACTAGCTTCTTCGCTCCCCTAACAACGCGCAACGTCTGCATGCCTCCATCGAGATGCTGGAGACATCTGACAAAAGGCGCCTGGCAAAAGGCATCAGTCAAAAGGCGTTTTCACGGTTAAAAACGCCTTTCACTCAGGGCAGATGGCGTTTTTAGACCCAAAGATGCCTTCTACCAGATGCCTTTTGCGAGACACTCTCCTGACTTAGGCCAATGCAGTGCGGAAAAATCCCACCCCACCGCAGAAACCACCGGTGAGCAGCGCCAAGAATGACGCTGCTCACCCATCCACGACCTAAGTCGACTTTTAGTTGATAACGGCGATGAGGTCGCCGCCCTCAACCTTGGTGGCGGCGCCGATGGCGACGCGCTCGATGGTGCCATCCTTGGTGGCGGAGATGGAGGCTTCCATCTTCATGGCCTCGATGACGGCGATCTGGTCGCCGGCCTTGACCTCGTCGCCAGGCTTGGCGGTCGGGTTCACCACGCCGGCAAACGGTGCGGCCACGTGGCCTTCGTTGGACGGGTCAGCCTTTTCCACGGTGGCGACGGTGGACTCGACGTTGTTGTCGCGCACCTTGAGCGGGCGGATCTGGCCGTTGACGTTGAGCACGACGTTGCGGATGCCCTTCTCGTCCGGCTCACCCATTGCGTCAAGACGCAAGGTGATGGGCTTGAGGTCCGCGCGGTCGTTGGAGCCCTCCGGGAAGTGGTGAACAATGTAGTCCTTACCTTCTTCCAGACCGTAGAAGAAGACGGTGTCCGTCAGTGCCTCGGTGTTGCCGTAGGTGCGGCGGAACTCGTTGAACTCCTCGAACTGCTTCGGGAAGAGCAGACGGTTGAGGGAAGCGCGGCGCTCAGTGGAATCATCCGAAGTCAGGTGTGCCTTCTCCTCTTCGGGGACGGGCTTGACGGTGACGTCGCCAGGCGCACGGCCTTCCAGGACCTTGTCGCGCAGCGGCGGCCAACCACCCGGAGGCGTACCGAGCTCACCGCGCAGGAAGGCGATGACGGAATCCGGGATGTCGTACTTGGTGGGGTTGGCCTCGAAGTCAGCCGGGTCTACGCCAGCGCCCACAAGGTGCAGGGCGAGGTCACCGACCACCTTGGAGGACGGGGTCACCTTGGTCGGGCGGCCGAGCATCTCATTCACCGCAGCGTAGGTGTCCTCGATGATCTCGAAGCGGTCCTCCAAGCCCAGGGCGGTAGCCTGCGCGCGCAGGTTGGACAGCTGGCCACCTGGAATCTCGTGGCGGTAGACGCGGCCGGTCGGTCCAGGAATACCCTTCTCGAAGGGCTGGTAGAGCTGGCGGACGGCCTCCCAGTACGGCTCCAGATCGGAGACTGCCTTGAGGGAGATGCCGGTATCACGCGAGGAGTTCGAGAACGCCGCGATGATGGCGGACAGCGAAGGCTGGGAGGTAGTTCCCGCCAGCGGTGCGGAGGCACCATCCACGATGTCGGCGCCAGACAGCGCTGCCGCGTAGTAGGTAGCCAGCTGGCCGCCTGCGGTATCGTGCGTGTGCACGTGAACCGGCAGGTCGAACTCCTTGCGCAGAGCCATAACCAGCTTGGATGCAGACTCCGGACGCAGCAGGCCCGCCATGTCCTTAATCGCCAGGACGTGGGCACCGGTGTTGACGATCTCTTCGGCCAGCTTGAGGTAGTAATCCAGCGTGTAGAGCTTCTCATCCGGGGAGCACATGTCACCGGAGTAGGCCATGGCAACCTCGGCCACGGTGGTGTTGGTCTCCAGGACGGCGTCGATAGCCGGGCGCATCTGGCTGACGTCGTTCAGCGCGTCAAAGATGCGGAAGACATCCACGCCGGACTTGGCAGCCTCCTGCACGAAGCCGGTGCACACGTCGTTAGAGTACGGCGAGTAGCCCACGGTGTTGCGGCCGCGCAGCAGCATCTGGATGTTCTGGTTCGGCATGGCCTCACGCAGCAGATCCAGGCGGACCCAGGGGTCCTCCTTGAGGAAGCGCATGGCCACGTCGTAGGTGGCGCCACCCCATGCCTCCACGGAATAGAGCTCAGGGGTCATGCGGGCCACGGCTTCCGCCGCGGTGACCAGAGCAGTGCCGCGTACGCGGGTGGCCAGCAGGGACTGGTGAGCATCGCGGAAAGTGGTATCGGTGACCGCCAGAGCGTCCTGCTTGCGGATCTTCTCCGCCCACTTCTTCGGGCCCAGCTCCAGCAAGTCGTCGCGGGAACCGCGCGGCAGATCGGAGTTAAAGTCCAGATCCGGCAGCTTATCGAAGGGGCGCAGGGTGGTCGGGCGCTCGCCATTCGGCTTGTTGACGGTCACGTCAGCGATGTAATCGATGATGCGGCCAGATTCGTCCACGGCCGGCGGGGCCTTCAGCAGGTCCGGGTGCTCCGGAATGAAGCTGGTGTCCACGCGGGTGTTGACGAAGTCCGGCTCGCGCAGCAGAGCGCGCAAGAAACCGATGTTGGTGGCCACGCCGGCCACGGTGAACTCGTTGAGCGCGCGCTGCGCACGGGCCACGGCTTGTTCAAAGTTGACACCGCGGCAGGTCATCTTCACCAGCAGGGAGTCGAAGTTCGGCGAGATCTCCGCACCGACGGCCGTTGCACCGTCGAGACGCACGCCCGCGCCGCCCGGCGAGCGGTACTGGGTCAGCGTGCCGGTATCCGGGCGGAAGCCGTTGGAGGGGTCCTCAGTGGTGATACGGCACTGCAGCGCCGCACCGGTGATGTGGATATCCTCCTGCTTGAGGCCCAGCTCCTCTAGGGAGAGGCCCGCGGCAATCTGCATCTGGGACTTCACGATGTCAACGCCCGTGACCTCCTCGGTCACGGTGTGCTCGACCTGCACGCGCGGGTTCATCTCGATGAAGACGTGGTTGCCCTTTTCATCGACGAGGAACTCGACGGTACCGGCGCCTTCGTAGTTAATGTGCTCGCAGAACTTCACGGCGTCGGCGCAGATGCGGTCACGCAGCTCCGGGTCCAGCGTCGGCGCCGGAGCGATCTCCACGACCTTCTGGTGGCGGCGCTGCACGGAGCAGTCGCGCTCATACAGGTGCATGACGTTGCCCTGGGAGTCAGCCAGAATCTGCACCTCGATGTGCTGCGGGCGAATGACCGCGGTCTCAAGGTAGACGTGGCCGTCACCGAAGGCGGCCTCTGCCTCGCGCGACGCCTCAGCGCACTTGGTCTTCAGCTCGGCCTCGTTCTCGATGAAGCGCATGCCGCGGCCACCGCCGCCGGCCACTGCCTTCACGAAGACGGGGAACTCAAAGTCCTTGGCGTATTCCGCCAGTTCGTCGACGTCCGTCGAGGGCTTCGAGTCCTTCAGAGTCGGCAAACCCGCCTCCTCGGCCGCAGCCACTGCCGCGGCCTTATCACCGGTCAGGTCCAAGGTCTCCGCAGTGGGGCCGATGAATTTAATGCCGTTGTCACGGCACGCGCGGGCCAAATCAGCGCGCTCCGAGAGGAAGCCATAACCCGGGTAAATGGCATCCGCACCGGACTTCTTGGCGGCGCGAATAACCTCGTCGATATCGAGATAAGCCTTAACCGGCTGCCCCTCAGTACCAATGCGCACGGCCTCGTCCGCGAAGGCGCGGTGGAAGGAGTTGCGGTCTTCCTTGGGGTAAATTGCAACGGTCTTGGAACCGACCTCAAAGGCGGCGCGGAAGGCACGCACGGCAATCTCACCGCGGTTGGCCACCAAGATCTTAGAGAAGGACTTGTGGGCGGTATCAGACACTAGGAGTGATCCTTTCAGATAGGAACAATACGAAGACAAGGATAGTGTCCGAGGCGACAACGCGGGCGGAAATCGACATATCGGTCAACAGATTTCGAATAGGTTCTCGCCAGACTCCTAGGCACACCCCTAGAAGACTCACCCCTTCATGAACAGCTCCCCTCCCCCCTTTAAACATGCAGCGGCCAAATAGGAGAAGAGTTACTTCGCTTTTAAAAAAATATAAACCTATTGACATGTTCTACCCTCCGTTTCTATCCTTCAATCAGGTTCATAAGAACCAACTTCATCCTTCACTTCCAAAGACCGCACGGTGAAGACAGAAAAGAGCTTATGAACTCAGTCACCATTTCTAACGTCCACAAGTATTTAGGCGAAGGCGCCCAGCGCACGCATGTTCTCAAAGGCGCAAGCCTAGAAGCTGGTGAAGGCGAGTTTCTCGGCATTTCAGGAAAGAGCGGCTCCGGTAAAACAACTCTCCTGCGCGCGGTTGCAGGTCTTCTACCTATCGATGAAGGCTCAATCTCGGTCTTCGATACCTGTGTATCCACCGCTGCTCCCAAGGAACTACTCGCCTTGCGCCGCAACACAATCGGCTTCGTCTATCAAGACGACCTGTTGATGAATGAACTCACAGCGCTCGAAAATGTCATGCTTGTGCTTGCTGCAGCGGGATTCGATGAGACGACGGCACACGACAAGGCTTGCGAGGCCTTAACCCAGGTAGGACTTGCAGAACTCGCTCAACGATTTCCCGCAGAGATGTCGCGCGGCCAATGCCAAAGAGTAGGAATCGCCCGAGCACTGTCTGGGAAACGGCGAATTCTCTTGGCTGATGAGCCGTCTGCTGCGCTCGATTCTGAAAACTCGCACGGCATTTTTCGACTCTTCAAGAAGCTGGCATCAACTGGCACAACCGTGATAGCGACCAGTCACGATCCCATCATGCTCGACTATTGCAGCACGGCCTACACGCTGATCGACGGCCAGCTTGGGAAAGCAGCCCCGAATGCTCAATGAACTAATCACGAAAGTCGTGCATTCTTCGAAACGGTATCGTTTCGGCGCAGCGGCAATCGCAGTGTGCTTAGGATTATTCGCATTTGCTGTCTCGGCTGATCTCTTCATGATGTTGTCCCCGCAGCAGAAGGCGCAGTCAGAATTGGGAAACAACGCCGTGCGGGTGGACGTGCCTGTGTACACGCGGGCGGGCGTGGTTGAACAGACGCTGCCGCAACTTGATTCCCCAGAGAGGGGCTTTACTACCCAACTCGAGACTTACGATCTCTATGTCGATAGCAATCCATCAGCTTCCCTTGTCTACAAGGAGTCTCACTGGGAAGAGCAAGCTCCCGATTTTGGGTTGGCATTGGTTCAGGGCCATTGGCCAAGCGCCCCCGGGGAAGTAATCGTCACTGAGGACGTTAACCTTAGCCTCGGAGAGAACACAACTGCATTCAACGGCACGCTACCGCTCCGCATCGTTGGCGTTGTATCGAATTCCTTCCACAGCCAGGAGAAAGCGGTGTACGGCGCATCGGGAACATGGAACACCATCGACGCCGACGCTTATTCCATGACCTCCGCTTCGGTCCGGCCGATTGTGTTCGGTTCCGAAGGAACGACTCCTGCCGAGCTCACCGACTTCATTAGCAGTCAGCTCGAAACTACAAACCTCGTCGATCACGCCGCGCTTGACGACGCCTTTTCGACCTCACTCCTCACCCGCGAAAGCCTGCTCGCAACGCCGCCTTCAGGATTCGCCGATAGCTATTCCTTCTTCTTCGGCCTGTTTGCCGTTGTCATACCGTGTGCTTTGATCCTCTTTTTGTGGCGAGTCACGTACCTAGTTCTTCACCCGTTGAACCGGCGGTTCTTCGAGCTAGGGATCTCCCCCTTCCTGTTGTGGAAGTCCAGCACATCCACCCTGCTTCGTTCAGCCCTGATGTACTCCGTCTTAGGCCTCGTTGTAGGTGCAGGCCTGGCGCAATGCGTGCGCCCTTTCATTTCGGGACTTGCAGGGTTGCCTGATCCTGGAGTCCTCATTCCGTGGAAATGGTTAGTGCTTCTTCTCGCTAGCTCGCTAGCAGCACTCCTGATTGGCGGTATTGCCACCGCGCCGTCGACCCAGCCGCATCCGTTCTGGAAAGACATCCCGCTGCCGGCCTTATCGGCATCATTCTTGCGTTGGAGTGCGATTGCTATTGTCCTTGTGGCCGCACTCTTCACGGTCGCTTCAGCACTGCTGGGGCCCGACGTGTTCGAAACCTGGGCGCCATTGCCAACCGTGGCATTGTGCATCGTCTTTTCCCTTCTTCTCGCACAATGTCCGCGAACCAGTCGGCCCTACACTCCAGCAGGCGTGGCTCTTAGATTTGCCGAGAAACACCGTCAACTCATTGGTACGGGTCTGGCGTTGTTGGTCCTGTGCATGGGAACCGCAGTGTTCAGTAGTTCAATGTCGGCCAGTTTTACAGCCAGTGAAAACGACAGCTTGACGTCAACAATCGCCCCAAACCAGGCACATGTTCTAGAAAAAACAGATGACGGCCTAGCCACAAACGCTGATTCCGTTCAGCACGTGGCCCACGCGTTGGGCGTTCCCGCCCCAGTTCGAGTCTCTTATGTCCAGGCCACGCTAGACATGCCCACAGAGATGTCGGGAACCTTTGGCGTACTGACCGTCGAATCCGTTCATGACGTAGAGCAGCTCTTAGGCCGAGAGCTCACGGACCATGAAAAAGATGTTCTTAAGACCGGAGCTTTGGTCCGCGATAACCGATTCATCAACCATGAGCACGTTTCAATCGGCACAAGCGGAAACTCGGACCCTACATCACTTCCAGCGCTGAGCACGGATTTCGGACCTCACTGGGAGAAACTAGCTGGAGGGTTTATCCTCGAATCCACGGCGCAGAAACTCAACGCACCGGCACGTGGGACACAGTGGGTCTTTACGGGGCTCAAAGAAGACGAAGAAAAGCGCTTTCTTGATAGCGCTGCACGAGCCCATATCCCCCACGAGCTCGTACTACTGCCACTGGTTCAAACCTCTTCGACACCGCGGGCATTCTACATCAGCTTGGCGGCCGCGCTGCTCAGCGCGTTAGCCGTAACCTTTGTTTTCTCGCGGCAACTTGCTCGCGCTACCGAAGCAATCGAGACCACCTTCAAAGTACTAGGCCTCGATTCTTCCTGGCACCTAAGAATCGTTGTACTCACGACGGCCACACTGACATGTGTTGCGATCATTTCTGGCTGTCTCGCTGGAATCCTCCCACTCGCCGGAATGGTTTACGCAATGGGAGATGGCCTCACATTCGCCATCGATTGGAAGGCTCTTCTTGTTGCCGCAGGCGCAATAACACTGGGCGCTGCAAGTGGCGTTGGCATGACATGCCTTCGCTACGTGCAGCGCCCAGCGTCAAGCGCAACCGCTAATTAAATCTGCTTCGGCGGAACGGAGCGCTGCTCCTTGCCGTTGTAGGCAGACAGCGGGCGAATGAGGGAGTTGCTCTCATTCTGCTCCACGATGTGTGCGGTCCAGCCGGTGATGCGGGCCATCACGAAGATCGGGGTGAAGAACTCGATGTCGAAGCCCAGGATGTGGTAGGCGGGGCCAGCCGGGAAGTCCAAGTTCGGCTGGATCTTGATGGAGGTGTTCTCATACATGGTTTTAGCCATCTTCTCGTACATCTCCACCCACTGCTCCTGGCCGTGGTCCTTGGCGAGCTCGCGGAAGGCGGCCTCCATGGTCGGAACGCGGGAGTCGCCGTTCTTGTACACGCGGTGGCCGAAGCCCATGACGAGCTCCTTGTTCTTGAGCTTGTTCAGCGTCCACTCCTCTACCTTGGCGGGGTCACCGACCTCGAGGAAGTTCTTCATCACGGCCTCGTTCGCACCACCGTGCAGCGGGCCCTTGAGCGCGCCGATAGCCGCGGTAACAGCGGAGTAAGTATCCGACATCGTGGAGGTCACCACGCGGGCAGCGAAGGTGGAGGCATTGAAGGAGTGCTCGGCGTAGAGGATGAGGGACTTATCAAAGGCCTCGATATCGGAGCGCGACAGGGCCGGCGAGCCTTCCTCTTCGCCAAAGACCATCCACAGGAAGTTCTCCGCAAAGCCCTTCTTGCGGGAAGGCTCGATGTACCCCTCACCGCGGCGACGGCGGATGTCGAGTGCAACGATGGTCGGCAGCTTCGCCATGAGCTCCAGCGCGGTGCGACGGATGTGCTCGGAATCCTTGGTGTACTCCTCCGGGTCCTGGGAGCCGATGAAGGAGACCGCGGTGCGCAGAACGTCCATCGGGTGGCAGGACTTCGGCATGGAGGTGATCAGGTCGATGAGGTGGCGGTCCAGGTGGCGCAGCGCCTTCTCACGAGCGGAGAAGCGGACCAGCTCATCCTGGGTCGGCAGCTCGCCGTTCCACAGCAGGTAAGCAACCTCCTCGAAGGAGCAGTAGCGGGCCAGCTCCTGCACCGGGTAGCCACGGTAGGTCAGGGAGTTGGTCTCCGGGACAACCTTGGACACGGCGGTCTCGTCGACGACAACGCCGTACAGGCCCTTGCGGATCTCTGGGGTTTCAGACATGGTGTTTTTCTCCTTTTATAGGGGTCTAGATTGAGTTCTAGGCCGTGGGGTTTAGTCAAAGGTGGGCTTGTAGCTGTCCTTGGAGTACGTGAACACGCTCTGGTCGAAGGCGTTGTACTCGTCGTAGCGCACCAGCTCATAGAGGCGGGAGCGGTGCTGCATGCGCTCGAGCCACTCTTCGGATTGCAGTCCGGTTTCCTGCATGTCGCGCAGGAATTCCTCAGTAGCGCCCATGGCCACGCGCAGGGTGGACACCGGCCAGATGACGGCGTTATAGCCCAAGTCTTCAATGCGCTTAGCCGACAGCAGCTCGGTCTTGCCGAACTCGGTCATGTTGGCCAGCAGTGGGGTATCCACGGCGGCGCGGAACTTTTCGAAGTCCTCGGGCGAGTACAGGGCCTCGGTGAAGATGAGGTCTGCACCGGCGTCGGCGTAGGCCTTGGCGCGCTCGATGGCCTCATCGATGCCGTGGATGCCGGCGGCATCGGTGCGGGCACAGATGATGAAGTTCTCATCGCGGCGCTCGTTGACCGCGGCAGTGATGCGGCGGACCATGAGATCCGTCGGCACCACTTCCTTGCCATCGAGGTGGCCGCAGCGCTTCGGGTTGACCTGGTCTTCGAGGTGACAGCCGGCCAGGCCGGCATCCTCCAGTGCGGCGACGGTGCGGGCGGCGGACATGGGTTCGCCGAAGCCGGTGTCAGCGTCGACAAGCACCGGCAAGTCCGTGGCGCGAGCGATGTGCCCGGCGCGCTGCGCTACCTCGGTGAGCGTGGTCAGGCCGATGTCGGGCAGGCCCAGGTCATTGGCCAGCACCGCGCCGGAGACGTAGACGCCGCCGAAGCCACCGATGTCCTGAATAAGGCGCGCAGTCAGCGGGTTGAAAGCACCCGGCAGCGTGGTGATTTCCGGTGCGTTCAGCGCCTCGCGGAAGCTCTTGCGCTTGTCGGCATTGCTGATAGTGGAGCCAAATAGGCCAGCCATTTAGAACAGTCCCTTCGGGGTCTCGGGTGCGGTGGAGATGGCCTCGACGGTGAGGCGAACGTTGAGCTCGCTCAGGTCGGTGAGGTTTTCCAGGTTCTGGGCGGCAGCGAGGAAGCGCTCCTGCTCCTCCTCCGACACCTTGCCGGCGGCGAGCTTCTTGAACTTGTTGATGTACTCCTCGCGGCCGAAGGGGCGGGCGCCGAGCGGGTGGGCGTCGGCCACCGCGCGCTCATCCTCAATTACGGTGCCGTCCTTGAAGGTGATGACGGCCTTGCCGCCGAAAGCCTTCTCCTCCAGGTCGTTGGAGTGGTAGCGGCGGGTCCATTCCGGGTCCTCGACGGTGGAAATCTTGTGCCACAGGTCGATGGTGTCCTGGCGGTGCTTGCGCTCGTCAGAGTAGGAGGTCTCGTAGTCCCACTCGCCGTCCTGGAGGGCCACGGCGAAGATGTACATGATGGAGTGGTCCAGGGTCTCGCGGGAGGCGTTCGGATCCATCTTCTGCGGGTCGTTGGCGCCGGTACCGATGACGTAGTGGGTGTGGTGCGAGGTGTGGAGGACGATGGACTCGATGTCCTCCGTCTTCAGGCCCTTCTCTGCGAGGGTCTTCTTGAGGGCAAAGGCCATGTCGATCGGGGCCTGCGCCTGGTATTCCGCGGAGTGCTCCTTGGTGTAGGTGTCCAGGATGGCGCGCTTTTCCTCACCCTCCGCCGGCAGCGGGACGGTGTAGGTGCGCTCCGGGGAGTGCAGCATCCACGCAATGAAGCCGTCCTCACCTTCCCAAATCGGGGCCGGGGCGCCCTCGCCGCGCATGGAGCGATCCACTGCCTCGATGCCCATCTTGCCGGCAAAGGCCGGTGCATAAGCCTTCCAGGAGGAGATGAGGCCCTTGCGGGACTGGCGGGTAGCGGTGGTGGTGTGCAGCGCCTGGCCGATGGCCTGGTAGATGGTCTCGACGTCGAGGTTCAGCATGGTGCCGAGGCCCGCGGCGACGGAGGGGCCGAGGTGCGCCACGTGGTCGATCTTCCACTCGTGGAGGCAGATGCCCTTAACCAGGTTGACCTGGATTTCATAGCCGGTAGCCAGGCCGCGGATGAGGTCCTTGCCGGTCAGCCCCTTGTGCTGTGCCACGGCCAGAATCGGCGGGATGTTATCGCCCGGGTGGGAGTAATCGGCGGCGAGGAAAGTGTCATGGTAGTCCAGCTCGCGCACGGCAGTGCCGTTGGCTAGGGCTGCCCACTCTGCGGAATAAGCGCCGTCCACACCGAAGATGGTGGCGCCGCCTTCCTGCACCGGGTGAGCCTGCGCAATGACGCGGGCGGAGGTAACCGGGCGGCGGGTGGCGGAAGCGACGGCCACGGAGGCGTTATCGATGATGCGGTTGATGATCATCTCGGTGGTCTCGGCCGGAACCTCGACGGGATCGGCGGCTACCTTGGCGATCTTGTAGGCGAGGTGCTCTTCGATGGGGAAGTTCTCGGCTGACTTGTGGGTACGTACTTCGTGGTTAATCAAAGGGGTTCTCCTCCTAGACAAGAACAACGATTGCGATAGGCATCACACTAACCCCAGCCCATGCGCCCTGCCACATGTGTAAACTGTGACTATCTGTTGCAGGGATTTGCGTTACTTGCAAAACTTGTGGAATCCCCAGGCAGGAAGGCTTTTTAGGAGGAAACAGACGGTGACCAAGCACTACGCGGGGGCGAGAATCCACGCATTACGCAAGGAACGCCACCTCACGCAAGCCGCCATGGCGAAGCAGCTGGGGCTATCCACCAGCTATCTCAATCAGTTGGAAAATGACCAGCGCCCGCTCACCGTCACCGTCCTCATGCAGCTGACCCAACGCTTCGGCGTTGATGCCACCTACTTCGCTGGGGACCGTGACCTGCGTGCGCTCGCCGAGCTGCGCCAACTCTTCCCCGAAGCATCTGAGGCAACTCTTACCGATCTCAGCGGGCGCTTCCCCGAACTTCTGCCCCGGCTTGTCGACGCCGCCGCGCACACCCCCGCCGAACCCGGCCCTTTCGAAGCGGTCCGCGACTTCTTTTACGACGCGCACAACTACGTCCACAGTCTCGACATCGCTGCCGAGGAGCTTTCCGATTCGCTCGGGGACCGAGTTCTGCGCCGCGGGCGCTTGGCTTCCGTCCTGCAAGACGAGTTCGGTGTTACGACGCGATTTTCCTCCTCGTCCCCGCGCCGACGCACCTTCCACAACCGGGAGCTGCACCTGCGCGCGGGCCTTACGGAATCCCAGCTGGTTTTTGAGATGGCGCTCCAGTACTGCCTGCTGGCCTACTCGGAGCACTGCGGGGAACTCGTCGCAGAATTGCCGGGCGAGGAAGCGCAGACCATTGGCACTCTGGGCCTCGCGCAGTATTTTGCCGCCGCCGTGACCATGCCTTATACCCAGTTCCTCGCCACCGCAGAGGAAACGCGCTATGACATCGACGTCATCGCGACGGCCTTTGGCACTGGTTTCGAAACCACCGCGCAGCGCTTGGCGACGTTACAGCGACCCGGCCACCAAGGTGTTCCCTTCTCCTTCATCCGCACCGACCGCGCGGGCAATATCTCCAAGCGCCAGTCCTCCACCGCTTTCCACTTCGCCCGCAGCGGCGGCTCCTGCCCATTGTGGGTGGTGCACCGCGCGTTTGAAACGCCCAACCGCATCACGCGCCAGGTGGCCTCGATGCCCGATGACCACACCTACTTATGGATCGCGCGCTTCGTCCAAGGACAAGCTCAGGCTTGGGGCACGCCGCGCAAGGAATTCGTCGTGGGTTTAGGCTGCGATATCGCACAAGCGGATCGCGTGGTCTACGCGGACGCGCTCAACCTCTCCCCTTCCGAGGCGACCCCCATCGGCCCCGGCTGCGCCGCCTGCCCGCGCCCGGCGTGCCCGCAGCGCGCCTTCCCGCAGGCGGGCCGGCCCGTCAGCCTCGACCTCAATGCCACGCCGGTGACGGCATACGCCACCTCGTAGTTCTCTCATTTTCGCCTAGGCTTTCGAATCTCTTGCGGCGATGTCCGGTGGGCTTGCCACTATAGGACGTGTTCGGCACCACGCCGAGTTCTCTTCACTCACCTATGCAGGAGGTTCTCTCTCATGTCCAACCCTTATGCAGCTCCCCAGTTCTCTCCGGAACCAACCTCAGGGCAGGCAGCACCGAAGAAAAAGAAGAAAGGCGGCTGCCTCAAGTGGGGCGCGGGGGCAATCGCGGTATTGGTGCTCGGCAGCGTCGCCCTCAATGCGGGTTCTGACGGCGATGACCCGACCAACACCGCCGCACCGGAGCCAAGCACAAGCATCACGGCCGTCGATATCAACAATGCCGCAGCTGACGTGGAATCCACTGCAAGCGATACTGGCAGCGATGACAACGCCGTACCCACAGAGCACAAGAATGCTCTGCGCGCGGCGAAGCGCTATGTGGACTTTTCTGCCTTCTCTGAGGCTAAGCTCTATGACCAGCTCACGAGCGAATACGGCTCGCAATTCTCCCCGGAGGCGGCGCAGTACGCCATGGATCAGCTCGATGTGGATTGGAATGCCGAGGCTCTCGAGTCCGCCGAACACTACGTGGATTTCGCCGCCTTTTCCAAGGCCAAGCTCTATGACCAGCTGACCTCCGAGTACGGAGAGAAGTTCACACCGGAACAGGCACAGTACGCCGTGGACACGGCAAATGCTGATTGGATGGCCGAAGCCGTCGAGGCAGCGGAAAACTACCAAGAGATGATGCCGATGTCCGGCCCGGCGCTGCTCGATCAGCTCACCAGCGAGTACGGCGAGAAGTTCACCATGGAAGAAGCCCAGCATGCCGTGAGCACACTGGGCTTATAAATCCGAGCCGAAGCTAAACCAGAGCCAGGTCTGATTTACTCGCGGTCGCTATTCAAGGTCGTCGTGGGCGACAAGGCGGCGGGCCGCCTCCGTGATGGTGCCCGACAGGGACGGGTAGACCGCGAAGGAATCCGCCAGCTGGTTCACCGTGAGCTGGTTGGTCACCGCCACGGCGATGGGCAGGATGAGTTCGGAGGCGGTCGGCGCGACGATAACGCCGCCGATGACACGGCCGGAGGTAGCGCGGCAGAAGAGCTTAACGAAGCCATGCTGCAGGGAGCGCATCTTGGCACGTGGGTTGGTGTTCAGCGGCATCATGACGGTGCGGGCAGCGACCTCACCGGCCTCAATCTCTGCCTGGGTGAAGCCCACGGCAGCGATCTCTGGGCGGGTAAACACGGCGGTTGCCACAGTCTTCAAGCGCAGCGGGGACACACCCTCACCCAGGGAGTGGTACATGGCGATGCGGCCCTGCATCGCAGCAACGGAAGCCAACGGGAACAGATCGGAGCAATCGCCGGCGGCATAGATGCCGGCCACGTTGGTGCGGGAGACGCGGTCAACCTCAATGTGACCGGACGGCGTGGTGGCCACACCAACGTGCTCCAAGCCGAGGTTTTTGGTGTTCGGGATGGAACCAATGGACATGATGACGTGGGAACCGTGGATCTCGCGGCCATCCTGAGTCTTGACCACGACGTTGCCGTCTTCTGTGCGGGAGACCGTCTCCACGCGGCAGTTCTTCTCCAGCTCCACGCCACGCTCAGCCAGGACGGTCTCGAGGACGTCGGCAGCGTCAGCATCATCGTGCGGCAGAATGCGGTCGCGGGACGCCACCATGGTCACGCGCACTCCCATCTCCGCGAAAGCAGAAACGAACTCCGCACCGGTCACACCGGAACCCACCACGATGAGGTGCTCCGGCTCCTCCTTGAGGTCATAGACCTGCTGCCAGGTGAGGATGCGCTCGCCGTCCGGCTGCGCGCCCGGCAGGATGCGCGGGGTGGCACCGGTAGCAACGAGGACGAGGTCCGCGTCGAGGATCTCAGTGGTGCCATCTTTGTGGGTGACGTCGATCTTGTGCGCTGCCCCCTTCACACCGTGCTGATCCTCGGAGAAGGCAGCGCGCCCATCGATGACCTTGACGCCGATCTTCTCTAGGCCCGCACGGACGTCACGGGACTGGTTAGCAGCCAGCGCCTGCACGCGGCCGTTGAGGGCCTCCAGGCTCAGCTGCAGCGAGCCGAGCTGGTGGTTCAGACCCATATCATCCGCGCGGCGGAAGTCGGTGCGAATGTTGGCGCCAGCGATGAAAGACTTCGAGGGCACGCAGTCCAAGAGAACGGAGGAGCCACCCGGGCCCTGTTCCTCAACCAACGTAATGTGCGCGCCGTACTTGGCGCCGGCGGTCGCAGCCTCGTAGCCTGCGGGGCCACCGCCGATAATTACGATGCGGGGGGCTTCCTGTGACACTGTCGCTCCTTTTTTAAAATTCTGCCTATAAGAACTCTGGGAAATCCTTGTCACAGTGTAGTGCTTAGGCGCTTAATCCTCCACGTTGGCGAACTGTTCTGCTACGGAACCAAAGAGTTTGACACCCACGCCGATAGCCCGCTCATCAGGCGCCAAATCCCCCATGTGGAGATCGTGCTGCTCTCCTTCACCAGACCAGCAGCCCAAACGGGCCATGGAGCCGGGGACCTTCTCTAGGTACCACGAGAAGTCTTCGCCGCCCGAGGACTGCGGGGCCTGAACCACGGCTTGCGGGTCGATGGCCTGGGCAGCGCTGGCGAGGAGGGCGGTGGAGACGTCGTCGTTAAGCACGGGCGGAACCCCACGGTGATAGACCATCTCGTGCTCGACCCCCAAGGGAGCGAGAACCTGCTCGACGAGCTCGGAGAAGAGCTGCTGCATGTCGCGCCAAATGCCAATGTCCGCCGTGCGCATCGTGCCGGACACAGAACCGGTCTCGGGAATCGCGTTCGGGGCATAACCCGAATTCACCTGGCCAAACACCAAAACGGTGCCGGTGCGCGGATCGACGCGGCGCGAGAGCAAGCCCGGCAGATCCGTCAGCAGCTTGCCCAGGGCATAGACGACGTCTGCCGACAAGTGCGGGCGTGACGTGTGCCCGCCCGGGCCAGAGACGTTAATTTCCACAACATCGGTGGCCGAGGTGATCGCCCCGGCGCGGACGCCGATGCGCCCGACGCGCAGCTTCGGTTCCACGTGGACGGCAAAGATAGAGTTCACCCCGTCGAGCGCACCCCATTCAATGACGTCGGTGGCACCGCCCACCCACACCTCTTCAGCGGGCTGGAAGATGACGCGGACGCCGAAGTCCAGTGGGTGCTCGCGGTTGAGGTCCGCCAAGGCGCAGGCCGTAGCAAGGGCGATGGTGGTGTGCATGTCGTGCCCACACGCATGCATGACGCCGGGCACCTCGGAGGTGTATTCGAGGCCGGTGACCTCGGTGACAGGAAGCGCGTCGATGTCGGCGCGGAAGGCCAGGCGCCCGAGTTCCGTATCGGGACCGATGTCCACCATGAGGCCGGTTTCGGGGAAAAGCTGCGGCTCCAAACCGTACTCGCGCAGGGTGCGGGACAGGAAGCGGGTGGTTTCCACCTCGTTATTGGAGGTCTCCGGGTGGCGGTGGATATGGCGGCGCCACGCGATGACCTCCGCGCGGTGGTTACTGAACCACTCACTGACGTAGTCCGAGATCACTGCTTCCTCCTCCGTGGTTTCCTACTGGGAAGAGTCTACAACTAGACCATGCGGTTCAGTTAGTCGGGCAGGTCACGCGCCAGATATACTGAGCGGTCTGCCCTGTCCGACGGTTTCGCTACAGGTCGATATTGCGGGGACCGTAAAGGCGATCGCCGGCATCGCCAAGGCCCGGGACGATGTAGGCGTCCTCGTTGAGGGAGGGATCAATCGCTGCGGTGACCAAGCGGACTGGCAGCCCCGAGTTGGCCAGCGCATCAACGCCCGGCTGCGCGGAGACCATGCAGATTGCCGTGATGTCGGTAGCGCCGCGATCTGCCAGGAGCTTCAGGGAGTGCAGGAGGGAACCACCCGTGGCCAGCATTGGATCAACCACGAAGACACTCCGACCGCTGAGATCCTCCGGCAGGGCTTCCAGGTAAGGCACCGGCTCGTGGGTTTCTTCATCGCGCGCCATGCCAATGAAGCCCACCTGGGCATCCGGGATCATGGACAGTGCCGGATCAATCATGCCCAGGCCAGCGCGGATAATGGGCACGATGATCGGCGGATCCTGCAGGCGAGTACCGTCGGCCGTGGCGACGGGTGTGACGCACTCAAAGTGTTCAACGGGCAGGTCGCGCGCCGCCTCATAAACAAGCATGGTGCCCAGATCTCGCAAGGCAGCGCGGAAGGCGGCGTTGTCGCTGCGGGCATCGCGCATGAGGGTCAGCCGGGACGTGGCGAGGGGGTGGTCTACTACGTGGATATCCATGTCCTTCACTGTATAAGAATTGGTCGGGAACCGATCAGCGGGCGGTGAAGTCTAATAAGGCATGACTAGCTTCGATACTTTCACCATTGATACTGAACACACTCGCCGCTTAGCCCACGAACTTGCCACTGTCTCTCAGGCCTCTCCCGCTCCTTCTCCCGAGCTACCGATAGAGCCGGTCGTGGACGGCTTTAGCAGTGCGTTCAACGCCGCCATGGAGAATCTCACAGCACGCCTTGCCCAGGTCAGAGCCGATGCCGGGGCGGTGGCAGAGTCCAGCTTCCGCATGGCGCGGGAAGCCGAGGAGACCGATAGTGCCCTCGCGAGCGCGTGTGGAGGTCTGTGATGTTGGAATCAGCGATAGCTCAGATTGCGCGGATGCAGCCGGCGCAGCTTCCCGACGTCTCCCTGCCCACTGTGCCCGATCTCACTGCCGCGGGACCCCTCGCGGAGATAGCGCACGGTGATCCGCGAGCGCTGTTGGACACCGCCCGCCAAGCCACTGAGGATCTTTCCACGGCCCGCTCAGCTCTGGCTTCCGCGCGCGGGCTGATTTCAGCGGCCGTCAGGGAACTCATCGGACTGGGCTTCGAGCTACTCCAGCGCGGGTTACCTATAGCTCTGGGGCTGCTCATTCCGAACCCGGCGGCACAGGCCGCGGCACGCTCAGCTTTGCAGGCTCTCGCTATGGAGTACGTTGGCAAGGCACTGCAGCGCTTGAAGCACTTAGCCGGCGAACTCCTGCAGGCGGCGGCTCCCCTCGTTCCCATCGGCCAGCGCGCGGTCCAACCTTCGGTGCGCGGCCCCCAGGAGGAAAGCACGGCGCGCCACGCGCTCGTCGCCCCGGCGGCGGAGAACGGGGCAACCACGCAGGGACAGGCCGCAGCACAAGCAGCGCTATCCCAGGTGGGGACTCCTTATGGCTGGGGCGGAACCGGCAACGGTAGTTTCGACTGCTCAGGACTCACCCAATGGGCCTGGCGCCAGGCCGGCGTGGAACTGCCGCGCACCGCTGAAAGCCAGACCGTGGGCCGACAGGTCAGCGCGGAGGAGCTGCAACCCGGTGACCTCATCGTGTGGGATGGGCACGTGGCTATGTACTCCGGCGACGGGCAGATGGTGGAGGCCGGAAGCCCCGTGCAAACCAATCCATTGCGCACCAACAACATGGGGATGGCTTTCAAAGGCTTCTGGAGGCCCACAGGGTAGACTGTTTCCCCATGAACACCCGCGCTATTGTCCCTATCCAACTCTCCCTTTCCGAGGGCGATTTTTATACCCTATGGGCGCCAAAGTGGCGCCAGAACGGCTCCGAGTGGCAGGCCTTTCTCGGTGATGACGAGTCTGTCCTGCTCTTTAAAACGGAAGCCGAGATGCTGTGCTTCCTCGAGTCGGGGACGAAGCATGACTTGCTCGATCACCCCAAGTGGGAAGTGTTCAACTCCCAAGCGGCGGACCGCGTGGTTCCTGAAAAGAAGCACGTGTACGACCTCGTCGGCATGCCGAAGTACCTCGCTGGCCGCCCGAGCCACGAGAACGTCTCCACGGTCGCGCGTTGCTTGGAGATTGCGCACTCGCTGGCAGAGGTCAGCGGCGCCGAGCACACCGTCATCTTCTTCGCTTCGCACTCCATCCTGCGCAACCCTGCCCGCGGTGCAGATCACTACGCCGGCGACCAGGGCATGAGCGAGTGGTCCGGCGTGGGCCGCGTTATCCACAGCAACTGGCGCGCAGTGATCGAAGACCTCGACAAGGTGGTCAAGGTCGTTCCTTCTTCTGATTTCACCCAGGATGCAACCACGAGCGCCGCCACCCGCATTTCCTCCGCCACCGAAGCGGCGGAGGAAGCACGCAAAAAGGCCGAAGAAGAGCGCAAGGCCGCCGCACAATCGGCAGATCCTTATGACAGCTCCCCGTGGGCAGCCGCAGGCATCGACCCGGTAAAGATCACCGCCGACCAAAGGACTGTCTACACCCTGCGCACCTACCTCGACGGCAAGCCAGTGTTCCTGGGCAAGTGGGGCGAGATCTTCACCTTCCCCAGCTCCAAGGTGCTCGTGCGCTGGATCATGGAAAATGACGACCACGACTTGGCCAAGGTCTCCACCTGGGAGGAGGTCGTTGCCGCAGCGAACGCCGGTGAGCTGGAGGTCACGGTTCACCCGGATAACCAGTACAACTTCAACGGCATCGTGCGTGACATTGAGAAGGGCCCGGAGGCGGTCGATACGGATCAGATGGGTCGCTGCTACGAAGTCTGCGCCGATGCTGCCGACTGGTCCGGGGATGACTCCATCAACTCCTACATGCTGCAGAACCCGCGATTCCAGGACTACCTGGGCTACATGCTCGGCTCCACCGAGCACGCAGGCTACGTTCCCTCCAAGCCCTACACCGAGCACGCGGAGTCCTGGAAGGGCCTGGAGGAGATGCTGACGAAGCGCTTCTCCCGCTTTTAGTTTCTAGTCGGAGGACTCAGTCTCTTCTTCCGCTTCTTCTGTCTCGGAAGCGTCCTCCGCGAATTCCGGATCCGCCAGCTCCTCGTACGCGGGCAGAATCTTCTGCTCGATGAGGCGCTGGCGGTCCTCTTCGCTGGCAAAAGAGTTCTCAATCGCCTTGATGGTGAGGTCGAAGAACTCCTCCAGCCCATAGCCAAAGGTCTCGCTCAGGGCCAAGAAGACGTCGCTGAGCTTCTCCCCCGCCACCGTGCAGGTAAAGCCGAGCTGCTGCAGCAGCGGCAGAGGGTGATCAGCCAACTCCTCTGCGGGCAGCTCCTCCAGCGGCGCGAAGGTCAGCGCGATGCGGCGATCCCGCACCCACGCAGAGGCCTTGCCTGGGCGAACGCCGTCGAGATCCGCGCTGAAGTCATCGACAAGATCAGTAGCGTGCACCAAGCGCGTGGCACCCGCCTGCACTGCAGCCACGGCATCCTCATAAGAATCGACATCGCGCTCCCACGGGATGAAATCCGCGCGGAGCTTCTCAGCCGCGGAC
Source organism: Corynebacterium sp. HMSC072A04 (assembly GCF_001809235.1). Taxonomy (NCBI): domain Bacteria; kingdom Bacillati; phylum Actinomycetota; class Actinomycetes; order Mycobacteriales; family Corynebacteriaceae; genus Corynebacterium; species Corynebacterium sp. HMSC072A04. The sequence goes on from NZ_KV796809.1 coordinate 32,440, forward strand.
AGCTCGGTCAGCGCCACGCCAACCGCGGCCTCGCTGGCATCGTCCTCGACGATAAGCCGGGCATCGATTCCAGGAACGTCCAGTCCTTCCTGCACGGCGGCGAGGGCCTCGGCCGCGTCGAAGGGGAAGACGCTGGGGCGCAGGCGGAGCTCGGCGTAGACCACGTGGTCGTCGGCAAGCGCCTGCACAACAGCGTGCGTGGCCGCGCGGAGCTCCTCTGGGGTGGAAGCATCCGTGGGCAACGGCGCGAAGAGAGTCACCTTGGGCAGGCCGACGAAAATCTCGGCGCCGGAGTCTTTATTTTCGGGGCTAATCAGAGGTGCGTCATGCATGACGATCATCCTAGGACGCGGTCTAGGATTAAGCACGCTATGAAACATGTCCCCGCGATCCTCACTGCCCTCGCCCTAGCCGCCACCCCGCCGGCGTTCGCAGAGGAGGAAGAGTCAACGTCGCCCACGCGCACCACCGCGCCGGATACCGACTCCTGCCCGCACTCCCTCGTTCCCGAGGAACCGACGACCACCTCGGAGCGGTTGGCTCCCGGCCAGGCAGCACCCACTCCCCTTCCCGCGGTTGAGGGTGCTGCGTGCGGCGTGACCGCTCCGCGCGGTTTTCGGGTCAATAAGGACGTGGTGGCGTCGGCGTGGATGGTCAGTGACCTGGACACCGGCGAAATCATCGCCATGAAGGATCCCAATGGGCGCTACCGCCCGGCCTCCATCATCAAGGCGCTGCTAGCGCTCGTGGTCATCGAGGAGCTACCCCTCGACCAGCGCATCACCGCCACGCTTGACGACGCCTCCGTCGAAGGCTCCGCCGTCGGCCTTGGCCCCGATGGGGTCTACACCGTGAAGCAGCTTCTGCAGGGTTTGCTCATGGCTTCCGGCAACGACGCCGCGCATGCCCTCGCGCAGGCTGTTGGCGGGGATGAGGAGGCGCTGGAGAAGGTCAACGCGAAGGCACAGGAGATTGGCACGCGCTCGACGGTGGCGGCGAGCTACTCGGGGCTGGACGCGGCAGGCATGTCGACGTCCGCGGCGGATATCTCGCTGATTTACCGCACGGCTTTTGCCAACGACACCTTCGCGCGCATCGTCGACACCGAGCACGTGGAGTTTCCCGGCTGGGGTGACATGCCCGGCTATGAGCTGTGGAACGACAATGGGCTGTTCCTCAACGACCCGGATGGCATCGGCGGCAAGACGGGCTATACCGAGGACGCACACCATACCTTCGTCGGCGCTATCGACCGCGATGGGCGCCGCCTCCAGGCGGTTCTCCTCGATACGACCGTCGAGCATGGGTTCCGCGCCTGGGAGCAGGCGCAGATGCTTCTCGACGAAGCCTCCGACGTCCGCGCCGGCGATGGCGTCGGGCACCTAGATGACTTCGCAGCCGGAAAGGAAGAGCCCGCGGAGTCTGCGGTTACGAGCCCGGCTCCCACCACCCCGGCTGCGCCCGCCACCGCGGAGGTGGCTGCGGAGTCTTCGTCCTTCGAAGGCTCGCAGGGCTGGATTGGCTGGATGGTGGCGGGGCTCGTCGCGCTCCTCGTCGTAGTGGTTGCTACTTTTTCACTACTTCGGCGTTAGCCATGATGTCGTGCTGGCCGCGCAGCTGGTTCTTGGCCCCAATCGTGGTCACCACGTAGAGGGCACCAAAAAAGGCGATCAGCGGCCCAATGAGCGGCACGAGGGAGGCCACGCGCCACCAGTTGCGCCTAATGCTCTGCTGCCAGGTGAGCTTCTCGTGCGTCGTGACATCACGCACGGTGTACCCGCCGATGAGCTTCGCGGGTGTTGCGCCAGCGAGGACCTCGAAACAGATGTAGTAAGCCACCGTGAAGATGCTGGAGATGCTGACGATCCACACCGAATTATCATCCGGGTTGGTAAAGCCAAAGCCGACGATGAAGGACACCACGAGGGCCGCGAGAAAGTAGTCAATGACGGCCATAAGCACGCGGTTGCCAGGAGAGGCGCGCCGCGCATCATCGCGGGGCGGAGTTGACGTTGGGGCGTGCGCGCTCTCACCCCACCGGCCGGTAGTCGCGTAATCCTCCAGCTGCGCCCACGTGAGCTGGGCGCCGGACTCGACCTTTTGGTCATAGCTGGCGCGGGAGGAAGGCTCGCATAGAATGCGGGAGGCAACGGCAAGCTCCTCGCGCTCTGGGGCTTCGGGGAGGTAGCCGAGGCCTTCGAGGTGAGCGTCGGCAGCCGCCAACTGCACGCCCAGTTCTCGTGAGGTCGCGCGTGAATCGAGGCTGAAGTGCTCGTACAGGTTCGGGGCAAAAGACGCTGGTAGCATCCCCACCCTACTTTCGGCGCAGCAGGGCCCAGGCACCAGCTGCGGCTGCGCCCAGGGCGGCACCGGCGCCCAGGGTCACGCCCGGGTTCGGGCCCTGGCGGATCTCGTTGCGGACGCGGATGACAGCCTGGTCTGGGACGGGCGGCACGAGCAGCTCGAGGGATTCCTCGGTGGTGGCCGTCCATGCGGAGACGTACAGGACGACGCGCCAGACCAAGTACATGACCACCATGAGGACGATTACGGGGCCGAACACGGCGCCTGCCGGGTTGCCCGCCGCGGAGGACATGATGACGGTGGACAGCTGCTTGATTACCTCAAAGAGCACCGCACCAATGGCCGCGCCCATCAGTCCCGACTTGGTGGGAACCTTCGTGCGCGGCAGGAAGGCCACCATCCACCAGAAGACGAGGAAGTTGGCGATAAGGCCGATGACGATACCGGCCACAACCAGCACTGCGCCCATGCCAGGGAAAGACTCAATACCGACCCACTCGAAAATCTTTTGGGTCAGTCCGGAAGAACCCGCCGCCGTCACGCCGAAGGCGATAACCATGGCCACGAGCAGGCCGATGAGCCCCAGCAGATCGCTGAGCTTCTTGGTCACAAAGTTGCCCGGGGCGTCAGTCGGATCCTGCATCCACATCGCCGAAATGCCAATGCGCAGGTTGTTCATCCAGCCCAGCCCGGACCACAGGGTAGTCAGGCCACCGATGCCGTACATCGCGCCGCGCTGTTCAATCGCGGTATGCAGAATCTGCGTAATCGAATCCCCCAGATCGCCAGACACGGAGTTCGCGATCTGCTCCTCCAGTTGCTGCATGAGATCGGGGCGATTGGCCAACACGGTGGCGATGGCTGCCACCGTGAGCATGAAGATGGGGAAGATAGCCAGAACCGAGAAATACGTAATTCCGGCCGCGAACTGGTTTCCGCCCTGGCTGCCGTAGCGGTCCAGCATCTTCATGATGTGGTCGATAAAACCGGACTTCTCGCGGACTTTATCTACCGCGCCCGGCTCATCGGCATTAGCACGCTCGATGCCGTAGTCATCGGTCTTCTTCTCATCGGGTTGAGTCGTTGGCGCCACAGGCTTTCCCCTTTTTATGAAATACAGAAATAAGTTACAGAGTCCTCTACACAGTCTTCATCATGCTAACCAACTCAGCCGCGGCGCGCGGGGAGGAAGCCCACCGCCTCGTAGACCTTGTCCACGAGCGGGGAGGCGATCTCCGTGGCGCGCTCGGCGCCCTGGGCCAAGATGCGCTCGAGCTCGCCGCGGTCTTCCATGAGCTCGTCGTAGCGTGCCTTCAGCGGAGTGGTGAAGGCCTCCAGCGCTTCTGCTGTGTCCACCTTCAGGTGGCCATAGCCCTGGCCCGCGTACTTGTCCACGAGGTTCGGGATGCTCTCACCGGTCAGCGCAGACTGGATAGCCAGCAGGTTGGACACGCCGGGCTGCTTCTCGCGGTCGAAGGCCACCACGCCGAGGTCATCGGTCACCGCGGACTTAATGCGCTTAGCGGAGGTCTTAGGAGCATCGAGCAGGTTCACGATGCCCTTCGGGTTAGCGCCCGACTTCGACATCTTGGACGTCGGCTCCTGCAGGTCATAAATCTTGGCTGAGCCCTCCGGAATGAAGGCCTCTGGCACGCGGAAGACCTCGCCGTATTTGTTGTTGAAGCGCTCCGCCAGGTTGCGAGTGAGCTCGAGGTGCTGGCGCTGGTCCTCCCCCACCGGCACATAGTGCGGGGAATACAGGAGGATGTCCGCGGCCATCAGGACGGGGTAGGTAAACAGTCCCACGGACGTGCGGTCCTGGCCTTGCTTGAGGGACTTGTCCTTGAACTGGGTCATGCGGGAGGCCTCACCGAAGCCGGTCAGGCACTGCAAAACCCACGTCAGCTCCGCGTGCGCGGGGACGTGGGATTGTACGAAGAGGGTCGATTTCGCCGGATCGATGCCCAATGCGATGAGCTGCGCGGCGCCCGCCACGGTGCGGTGGCGCAGCTCCTCCGGGTTCTGCTCCACCGTGATGGCGTGCAGGTCCGGGATGAAGTAAAAGGCCTCGTGCGAGTCTTGCAGGTCAATCCACTGCTTGAGCGCACCGAGGTAGTTACCGAGGTGGTAGGAGTCCGCCGTGGGTTGAATACCAGAGAGGACTCGAGAAGCGGAGGTCGATGCAGAAGTGGAGTCAGTCATGGTTGACTACTCTACTCTGCCGCCTCCGGCGGGGAGGCGGTGCGTCGATTAAATCTTGCGGGAGGTCGGGCTAATGACGTCCATCATGACGGCGAAACCGGCCACCATGAACGCGCCGCCAACGCCCTGGAGGACGATCGGGCCAAGGAAGGCAAAGGACGGTCCGACGATGGTCCACCACCAGATACCCAGGGCAAGCAGAATAGCGCCGAGGACAAAGTAGATGATTGCGCGGGTCATGAGCATCTCCTGCGAAATAGAAAAGGACGTTAAGACGGGATTATCGTACCACTACTTGGATTCGGCTACTTGTACTCCACCAGAAGAGGAGAGTGATCGGACCAGCGCTCCTCCACCGTCGGCGCCTTCTCCACCCACGTGCGCTGCGCGCGCTCCAGCATAGACTTCGTGGCCGCTTGATAATCGATGCGCCACCCAGCGTCGTTATTGAAAGCCTGGCCGCGGTAGGTCCACCAGGTATAGGGCCCCTCAGCCTCCGGGTGCAGGCGCCTGGCGACGTCAAACCACTGCGGGTCCGCGGCCGCTTCCCAGGCGGTCTTGGTCTCATAATCCACCACGCCGAGCCAATCCCCGAACCCCTTCTTCTCCTGCGGCTGCGCATCCGGGAAGGAGCCAAAGACGCGATCCATGAAAGCGCGCTCCTCCGGCAGGTGGCCGGACTTCTTCTCGTTGGGCTTGTTGTTCTTCAAGTCCTGGGCGCGGTGGCAAATATTCCAGTCACCACCGATAACAGCCTCCGGGTAGGTCGCAGCCATCTCATCCAAGACTGAAGAAAACTCGTCCAGGAAGAGGTACTTCTCATCCTGCTTCGGCGAATCCACATCGCCGGAGGGCAGATACAAAGAGGCCACGCGCACGCCTTCCACGGTGGCGGCAATGAAGCGGCCGGATTCGGCGAAGGAGCCGAAGCCCACGGAGACGTCGCCAAGCGCATGCTTCGATAAGATGCCCACGCCCGCGCGGCCCTTGGCGGCGGATTCGGCCTGCACCAGGTTCCATCCGGCCTCCAGAGCCGGGGCCAGGGCCTTCTGGGTCTGCTCGGGATTGGCGCGCACCTCCTGCATGAGGACGACATCGGCCGGCGTGGTATCCAACCACGCGTTCATCCCCGGGTTGTTCTCATTGCGCTGTTTGCAGGCCGCGCGGATGCCATTGACGTTGACAGAGGCGATGGTGAAACTCATGCCGGTCAGTCTAACTGCGTTCAATAATCTTCACGGAAGGGCCCCGGCGGCGCTTGTCCCACATGGTGATAACCCAGGTGATGCAGCCGGCCACCGCCAGGCCCGCACCGGCCAGCGCGGTGGAATTATAGGAGTAGCCCGCGCCCACGACTGCGCCGCCGATGGCCGCGCCCGCCGCATTGGCGATGTTGAGGGCCGACTGATTCAAGGCCGCCGCGAGGCTCTGCGCATCCCCCGCCACGTTGACCAGGCGAAGCTGCAGGGAGGGCACGAGAATGGAGCCGAAGAAGGCCAAGACACCAAAGGCAATCGTGCCCGCCCATGCGTTGTGCGCCACGAAGTAGAAGGTCACTGACACTCCGACCATGCAGACGAGAGCAAAGATGATGCCGAATTCCAGGTTTCGGTCCGCCAGCGCACCGCCGGCGACGTTGCCGACAGTCATACCGATGCCATAGGCCATGAGCACAATCCACGTGTGGCTCGGGTCCATGCCGGCGACCTCCGTCATGGTCCACGTGATGTAGGTGTAGACGGCAAACATGCCGCCAAAGCCGACGGTGCCGAGGAAGACGGTGAGCAGAACCTGGCTGTTCTTCAGGGCGCCGAGCTCGGTGAACATATCCGTTTCCGGCATGCGCGTCATGTGCGGGAAGAGGACAAAGAGCAGGACCATCGTGAGCCCCGCAATGGCCACGACCAAAAAGTACGCCGCATGCCAGCCCAATCCTTGGCCTAGGGCCTGGGCCGCGGGCACGCCGATCACGGTGGCGATGGAGAGGCCCATGCCCACCATCGACATGGCAAATCCTTGCTTGCCCGGTGGCGCCATCGATGCCGCAGCCAGATTTGCTACGGAGAAGTATGCGCCATGCGGCAGGCCTGCGATGAAGCGCGCCACCAGCAGGACGCCGTAGTTCGGGGCCAAGGCCGTGAGCAGGTTGCCCACGAGCAAGAAGCCAATGAGCAGGATAATGAGGCGGCGGCGTGGGAGCTTGCCCGTGAGTGCTGCGATGACCGGCGCGCCCACGACGACGCCGAGCGCGTAGACGGAGATGACTACCGACGCCGTGTCTTCCGTAATACCGAAATCATCCGCGATGAGCGGCAGCAGGCCCATGGAGGTGAACTCTGTGGTGCCGATGGCAAAAGCGCCCAGCGCCATGGCGATCATCACGATGGTGCGGCGCGTCGCGGAGATTTCCGTCTGGCGCGGGACGGGGCGGCGTTGGATACGGGTATTCATCGGTTTCACGTGGGCAGACCTTAGTACTTCCCCTCCCGAGCTCGTAAGTCCAGTCGGAAAGGTTGTGCCAAGTACACAGACTTCCCCCGCTGGTGGTGCGAGTCACAGGGGGACCGGCACCGCGAGAAAATAAGACAGGTATCCTGTGAGGTTGAACAGTTTTCAACTTCTTTAGGAGAACCATGGCAAAGATTATCTGGACCCGTACCGACGAGGCGCCGTTGCTGGCGACCTACTCCTTCAAGCCCGTCGTGGAGGCCTTCGCTTCCACCGCAGGCATCGAGGTGGAAACCCGCGACATTTCCCTGGCCGGCCGCATCCTGGCCCAGTTCCCGGAGCGCCTTGGTGACAAGAAGGTCTCCGATGCCCTGGCTGAGCTCGGCGAGCTGGCCAAGACCCCGGAAGCTAACATCATTAAGCTGCCGAACATCTCCGCTTCCCTGGTGCAGCTGAAGAAGGCTATTGCTGAGCTGCAGGCCGCCGGCTACGACCTTCCGGAGTACGAAGAGGCTCAGGAGAAGTACGACGCCGTCAAGGGCTCCGCTGTGAACCCGGTTCTGCGTGAGGGCAACTCCGACCGCCGCGCCCCGATTGCGGTCAAGAACTTTGCTAAGAAGAACCCGCACAAGATGGGCGCGTGGTCCGCTGATTCCAAGACCAACGTGGCCACCATGGACGCTAACGACTTCCGCCACAACGAGAAGTCCGTCATCATGCCGGAGGAGGACACCCTCTCCATCGTTCTGAAGACCGCCGAGGGCGAGCAGACCCTGCTGGAGAAGCTGCCGGTCCTCAAGGGTGAGGTCATCGACGGCACCTTCATGTCTGCCAAGGCACTCGATGAGTTCCTCAAGGCGCAGGTTGCCCGCGCTAAGGAAGAGGGCGTTCTCTTCTCCGCTCACCTCAAGGCCACCATGATGAAGGTCTCTGATCCCATCATCTTCGGCCACGTGGTGCGCGCTTTCTTCGCTGATGTCTTTGAGAAGTACGGCGAGGAGCTCGAGGCCGCTGGCCTCAACGGCGAGAACGGCCTGGGCGCTATCTACGAGGGCCTGGACAAGCTGGAGAAGGGCGCTGAGATCAAGGCCGCTTTCGACGCCGCGCTGGCCGCGGGTCCGGACCTCGCCATGGTCAACTCCCACAAGGGCATTACCAACCTGCACGTTCCGTCCGACGTCATTATCGACGCCTCCATGCCGGCCATGATCCGCACCTCCGGCCACATGTGGAACAAGAACGACGAGGAGCAGGACACCCTCGCCGTCATCCCGGATTCCTCCTACGCCGGTGTCTACCAGGCCGTGATCGAGGACTGCAAGGCCAACGGCGCCTACGACCCGACCACCATGGGTACTGTCCCGAACGTCGGCCTCATGGCACAGAAGGCTGAGGAGTACGGCTCCCACAACAAGACCTTCAAGGTGCCGGCAGCCGGCACCGTTGAGGTCCGCAACTCCAAGGGCGAGGCTCTCATCTCCCACGACGTGGAGGAGGGTGACATCTGGCGCGCCTGCCAGACCAAGGACGCCCCGATCCAGGACTGGGTCAAGCTGGCTGTCAACCGTGCTCGCCTGTCCGGCATGAAGGCTATCTTCTGGCTCGACCCGGAGCGCGGCCACGACGCCAACCTCATCGAGCTGGTCAAGAAGTACCTGCAGGATCACGACACCGAGGGCCTCGACATCTCCATCGAGGATCCGGTCACCGCGACCAAGATCTCCGTCGAGCGCATCCGCAAGGGCGAGGACACCATCTCCGTGACCGGTAACGTCCTGCGTGACTACAACACCGACCTCTTCCCCATCCTCGAGCTCGGCACCTCCGCCAAGATGCTGTCCGTGGTTCCGCTCATGGCTGGCGGCGGCCTGTTCGAGACCGGTGCCGGCGGCTCCGCTCCGAAGCACGTCCAGCAGGTCCAGGAGGAGAACCACCTGCGCTGGGATTCCCTCGGTGAGTTCCTGGCCCTGGCTGAGTCCTTCCGCCACGAGCACAACACCAACGGCAACGCCAAGGCTGGCGTGCTGGCCGCTGCACTGGACAAGGCCACCGAGACCCTGCTGGATGAGGGCAAGTCCCCGTCCCGCAAGGTGGGCGAGAACGACAACCGCGGCTCCCACTTCTTCCTGACCCTCAACTGGGCCAAGGAGCTGGCTGCGCAGACTGACGACGCCGAGCTGGCCGAGGCCTTCAAGCCGGTTGCTGAGGCCCTCGAGGCCAAGGCAGGCGAGATTGAGCAGGCGCTTCTCGACGTCCAGGGCTCCCCCGTCGACCTCGGCGGCTACTACGCCCCGAACGAGGAGAAGCTCAACCAGACCATGCGCCCGGTCGCTGCCTTCAACGAGATCATTGATGGCCTGAAGAAGTAATTCTTCGTAGCATCATGTTTCCGACCGCCGCGCGTATCCTCTCAGTAGTGGAGCGCGCGGCGCCGTCGTTTTCCTACGAGGATGTACTCAACCACGAGGTCACCTTCGATGCCGCTGCGTGACGCGAGACATGGTCCCACCTCACGCTCTACCGGCGGTGTAACACCCCCTCCTCCTCCGATGCCATTGGGCAATTTCTCCGCTGCCTAAAATCAGGTGACTAGCGTCCCGTACAACCATGGGAGCATCAGCTACGGTCGATGCCATCCACTTTTTGAATCTGGCGCTTCTTAGAAATGAAATAGGCTGATACCCAGAGAATCGTCGTAAGTAGGGCCGTCCGGACTACCCACATCAAGTCAGCAGAGGAATACCCCACCATAAGTACCGCGCCTATCGACAAAATCCAACCAGCCAAAAATGATTTCATGCTCTCAACACCTCTACTTAGCGAGAATTGCATCCCAGTCGCAACTGGCGTAACCGTTTAGGCCACCCGCTACAACTCCGGTCGCAATTGCCTTAAGCATTCCTTGCACCGCCCGGCCCGCAGGAACACCAGCAACGGTCATCGCCACTAAGCATCTGTTCCATGCCTCCTGCTTCTCGGGAGATGCACCAGTTGCCACTCCTTCTGGCAATTTGCACGTAGCCGGATTGTTCGCACAGTCTTGGATGTAAGAGTCGGAGGGTTCAGTGGGAAACGGATTGTTGTAGTTTTGCGCATGCGCAGTTGGAATCTTCACAAAGCCTGCCAGCATTACGCCAGCAATGACTACCGCGGTAGTCTTATGTTGTCGTGCAGGGGGGGGCAGATCTTCATAATGCTCATGTGCTCAGGCTATCAATATGAGATTAGCCTCGCTATCCCTATTGGCAGATCTCTGTAGCCGACCATCAATTGAAGTCCGACAACGGCTTATGCAAACCCCTAACCTCATCAAAGGTTGTAAAAGCTACACCGCACAGCAAAAGAGAGAGTTTTTCAATCCACGGGAACCAAGCAACCACCGCCTCCGACTAGTAGTGCAGTTGATATCAGCGCCTGTCCATCGCCCGTCTTGAGTGCCCGAAAGCATTCACCCTCAGGCACCCACTACGGGCCCTACCTGTACACACTGAAAAGAGCACTACATATGAGTCGGACGGCTCTGCGATCCTTCATTCAACGCATCCACTTTTATGGCGGCATGTTCGTCGGCCCCTTCATCCTCGTTGCGGCATTGACTGGCTGTCTCTATGCCATGGCGCCCACCCTGGAGAAGGTGGTGTACCGCGACGTCATGACCGTTCCGGCGGTCGAGCACCCCGTAAGCTTGGAAGAACAAATCCAGGCCGCACAGCAGGGGCACCCCGACATGCCCGTGTCCCAAGTCTGGCCGGCAACCAGCCCCACGGATTCGACGCGCGTGCTGGTTTCCGATGACAGCATCGACGAAAGCCTCCAGCGCACCGTCTTCATCAATCCTGCCAACGCCGAGGTCATCGGGGACTACCCCACCTACTCGGGCCTGGGTGAGATGCCGCTGCGCCGCTGGATTTCCTCCCTGCACGAAAGCTTCCACCTGGGCAAGGTCGGCGAACTCTACTCGGAGCTAGCCGCCTCCTGGCTGTGGGTCATGGCCTGCGGCGGTCTTTATATGTGGTGGATTCGCCGCCGCCCGAAGAACAAGGCAACCGCGAACGCAGCGCAGCAGCAGCCCAAGCGCTCTGCCCGCTGGAAGGCCACCCGCCTGCATTCCACTGTTGGCGCCTGGATATTCATCGGGCTTCTCGGCTTGTCTGCCACCGGTATTACCTGGTCAGGTCTGGCCGGCGACAACGTCGATTCCCTCGTCGAGCGCATGAACTGGAAGGCCACCCCCATCGAGACTGCCCTCCCCGGCACCACCGCTGAAACGCATGAGCACACCGGCCATGAAGGACATGAAGGTCATGGGGTTGGAGGGGCGTGGTCAAGCGTGAACGTAGCTGCCGAGGCCGAGCGCGTCCTCGCCACCGGCCGCACCGAGGGACTGACCGGGCCACTGCGCCTGTACCCGCCGGAGGACGCCAACTCCGCCTGGCAGGTCAGCGAACGCTGGGTGGAATGGCGCACCACCTCCGACGCGGTCTCCGTCGACGGCGCTACCGGAGAGGTCATCGACCGCCAGCCTTTCTCCAGCCTGCCGCTGTTTAGCAAGCTCAGCAGTTGGGGCATCTACCTGCACATGGGCATCATGTTCGGCCTTCCACTGCAGATTGCGCTGCTCGCACTGGGTCTCGCCACCGCCGCTCTCGTAGTACTGGGGTACTACATGTGGTGGAAACGTCGCCCACGCTTCCTCCCGACTGCCCACTTCTCCTGGGCCGCCACAGGGTTGGGCGCGCTATTCGCCGCCACCGTGGGCGTCTTCCTGCCGCTCTTAGGAATCACCTTGGCGGCGCTCTTGGTTCTCGATGCCATCCTCATCCACACGCCACGACAGAAGAAAGTAGTGAATGCCATCACATAGAGCAGGAGGCATAGGTACGGTAGTTTCTTATGACTAACCCACTGCTAACTCCCTCCACGCTGCCCTACCAGCTCCCGCCGTTTGGGAGATCAAGGTCGAGCACTACCGCCCCGCCTTCGACGAAGCACTCGCGCTTCACGACGCCGAAATCGCCTCCATCACCGACAACCCCACCACGCCTACGTGGGAAAACACCGTGGAGGCGCTCGAGCGCTCCGGGCAGGACCTCGACCGCGTCATGGCGGTCTTTGGCAACCTCTCCGGCACCGACGTCACCGATGAAATGGAGGAGATCGCCGCCGACATCTACCCGCGCCTGTCCGCGCACTATGACGCGATCTACCAGAACGAGGTGCTCTACGCGCGCATCAAGGAGGCCACGCCGCCTGCCGACGACGCGGAAGGCCAGCGCCTCCACGAGCACCTCCTGCGCACCTTTGCCCGCAAGGGTGCCGACCTCGACGCGGCCGGCAAGGCCCGCCTGTCCGAGATCAACCAGCGCCTCTCCGCGCTCTCTGAAGAATTCGGCCGCAACCTCATGGCGTCTACCCGCGAGCGCGCGGTCTCCTTCACCGAGGAAGAACTCGAGGGCCTGCCCGCCGAACGCATCGCCTCCGCCAAGGCCGATGCCGAAGCACTAGGCCGCGAGGGCTTCGTCATCCCGCTGGAGTTGCCGACCGTGCAGTCCGAGCTGAGCCGTCTGGCGCGGGAGGATGCGAGGGGGAGGCTGTATGGGGCGTCGACAAGCAGGGGCTCCGAGAACAACATCCCGGGGCTCATCGAGGCCGTGCAGCTGCGCGCCGAGCGAGCCGAGCTGCTGGGCTTTGCCACGCATGCCGACTACGTCATCGCCGAAGAAACCGCCGCGACTGCCGACGCCGCCCGCACCATGCTCTTCGACCTCGCCCCCGCCGCCGCGGCCAACGCCGAAGGCGAGCAGAAGCTCCTCACGGAGGAAGCAACGCTCAACGGCCAGGGTTTCAGCGCCGCGGACTGGCCTTATTGGGAATCCAAGGTCCGCGCCCGCGACTTCTCTCTCGATGAGGAGGAGCTGCGCAAGTACTTCCCGCTGGACCAGGTCCTGGAGAAGGGCGTCTTCGCCGCCGCCGAGCGCCTCTACGGCATCACCGTTATCCCCCGCGATGACCTCGAGGGCTACGCGGAGGGGGTTCGCGTCTGGGAGGTGATTGACGGAGACGTCAATCACGGAGATAAAGGAATCGGTCTTCTTCTTACCGACTACTTCGGGCGTCCCACCAAGCGCGGCGGCGCATGGATGAGCGAGTTCGTGGGCCAGTCCCGGCTGCTGGAGCGCAAGCCGGTCATCGTCAACGTCATGGGCATCACCAAGCCAGCCGACGGCTCCCAACCGCTGCTCAGCATGGACGAGGTCCGCACCGTCTTCCACGAATTCGGTCACGCCCTGCACGGCCTGCTATCCGACGTCCGCTACCCCACCTTCGCCGGCACCAACGTACCGCGCGACTGGGTGGAGTTCCCCTCGCAGATCAACGAGAACTGGGCGCTCGATGAGAGACTGGTCAAGGAATACGCCCGCCACGTGGAGACGGGCGAACCTATTCCGGACGAGCTTCTCGACGCCATCTCCGCCGCCTCCGAATTCGGCCAGGGTTTCGCTACCTCGGAGTATCTGGGAGCGTCGATCATCGACCTCGCGTGGCATTCCCTGAGTGCTGCCGAGGCCGCCAAGTTGGAGGCTACCCCGGAGGCCGTCGCCGAATTTGAGGCCGAAGCCCTGCGCGCGGCCGGGCTGGATAACGAGCTCATCGCGCCGCGCTATCGCTCGACTTACTTTAACCACATCTTCGCCGGTGGCTACTCCGCGGGCTACTACTCCTACCTGTGGGCCGAAGCGCTCGACGCCGATGGTTTCGAGTGGTTCAAAGAGCAAACCGACCTTCGCGAGGCCGGTCAAAAGTTCCGCGATGTCATCCTGTCGAAGGGCGCGTCTCGCGACTTCACGGAGGCTTACCGCGAGTTCCGCGGCCGCGACAAGGACGTTGCGCCGCTGCTCAAGCGCCGCGGCCTCGCCGGCGCCTAAAGCCGAGTGCCGACTAGTTATCCACAGATTTCATCGGATGGCTAGTTCGGGGCTTGGAGGTGGGGTGGGGTGCTTTTAGGCTGCGGGGTATGAGATTACAGACGTTCTTCGCCGCCCTCGGCCGCGCCATTGACCTGGTGGCCGAGTGCGCGGGCCTGTCTGAATCTGATTTGGTGGCCCTCGGCGCCACGCCTGCCGACGCCACCGTGTTCCTCTCCCTCCACCACACCTACTTCGGGCACACATCCTCGACGAAGAAGCAGCGCACGGCAGTGGAAGCCGCGCGCCGGCGCGGGCACGGGCTGGTGACCTTGCAGCTTATCGAGCACTTCGTGACCAAAATTCGGGACCACCACAAAGCGTGGGATTTGCGTGTGGAGCTATGCCAGACCAGCGCGGAGCTGGTGGAAAAGGTAGCGCGCAAAAGGCTGCGCCAGATGCGCAAGCCCCGCACGTATGCCGAGCGCGCCAAGCTCACCCAGCATGGCAACGGTCTGGCCACGCTCACGGTCACCGCGGACTCGTTGCAGCTTACCGGCGTCTTCGAAGGCATCGACCAGGAACGCCCCGGTGAAAGCTTCCTGGAGAATCTAGACGGTGGCGGTGTCAAGACTGAGGTTGCCACCATGGCGGTCCTGCAGCTTGATGACTACGCCGAGCTGCTCAAGGGCAATACCGACAAGGACGGCGAAGAGTTCATCGTCCGCACCACCAGTGGCGCGACCATGACCGGCTCGCAGCTGGTGGAGCGCGCTTTGCTAGACAAGGGAGTCATCGTGGCGGTCAGCCGCGAGCATGGCCCGCTCGATGTGTTCCGCTTCCAGCGCTTCGCCACCGCCAAGCAGCGCCTCGCCTTGGCAGCAGAGAATCCTTGCTGCGCCTGGGAAGGCTGCAAGGTTCCCTTTGAGAAGTGCCAGATCCACCACATCAAGGCCTGGGCCCGCGGCGGGCCCACCAACATCCTCAACCTGGTGCCACTGTGCCCCTACCATAATGGCGTCAACGACGATGACCCCGATGCCCCGCCCTCACGCGGCCACATGGATCGCATCGGCGGGCGGGTGGCATGGATCCCGCCATACGACGCCGCGCCGGTCTTCACCAGCGCCTTCAACTAACGCTTCAACAAACCTCAAGGTCATCTTGCGCACCAGTGTGCCCCGCTCCGCCAGGGCACTCTTCCAGCACTGTTTGGTCGTACCCCGCAGGAAATCACTTCCTCGCGGGGCATTCGGCGTGCCGGCTTAACTCACGGAACTGGTCATGCGCTCAAGCCTGTCCCGCAGGAATGTGGGCCGTGCGGGTTGAACGGACGTGGGGGTTGACGGGCGGGCGGATTAGCCGGCGTTGCGCAGCGCGGTGGCCAACCCGTTCATCGTGACCTGGATGGTCTTGGACACCAGGAATTGGTCGTCGCCCTTACGGTAGCGACGCAGCAACTCTAACTGGATGGCGTTAAGCGGAAGCAGGTACGGGTAGCGACGCTTGAGCGACCGCGCCTGGCGTTGGTTCTCACTAACCAACTCCGCGTTGCCGGTGACCTTAAGGTAGACCTCGCGGGTGCGCTCAAACTCCTCGGAAATCAGGCCGAAGATACGGTCCGCGATTTCTTTGTCGTCGACCAAGTTGGCATACAGGCGCGCCAGCTGCATCTCCGCCTTAGCCATGACCTGCGCCATGTTCGCGAACACAGAACGGAAGAAGGGCCACGTGCGGTACAGCTCGCGCAGCTCTTCCCAGCGCTTCTCTTCGTCTGCTGGGGCAGTGTTTATTCCGTCGGTGTTTACTGCGCCGTTGACAGCTGTCGATCCTCCGGAGGCTTGCTTCACCCACGCCGTCACCGCACTGCCCACGCCGAACCAGCCCGGGATGTTGGTGCGGGACTGCGACCACGACAGCACCCAGGGAATCGCTCGCAAATCCGTAATCGCGGTGGTCTGCTTACGCGAGGTCGGGCGCGAACCCAGGTTGAGATCACCAATCTCGTGCAGCGGGGTGGACTGGGTGAAGTAGGCGATGAACCCGGGGTCGTCGACAAGCTGGCGGTAGGCCACGCCACTCAACGCCGCCAGCTCGCGCATGATGTCGTAGGCGCGCTCCGGATCCGTAATGGGCTCGGTATCCAACAACGATGCCTCCAGCGCTCCGGAAACAAACGCCTCCAAGTGGCGGCGCGCAGTCTCCGGCGCACCATACTTCGCAGAAATCACCTCTCCCTGCTCGGTGATACGCACCGAACCTGATACCGCGCCCTTCGGCTGCGCCAAAATCGCATCATAGGTCGGGCCACCGCCGCGGCCTACCGCACCGCCGCGACCATGCGCCAGTCGCAACTCCACGCCGTGGCGCGCGCAGAGCTCAACGAGAGCCAGTTCGGCGTCGTACAGCGCCCAGTTTGCCTGCAGGTAGCCGCCATCCTTGTTGGAATCCGAGTACCCCAACATGACTTCTTGGATATCCCCGCGCGAGCGCAGATGCTCGCGGTACACGGGCACCTGCCACAGCTTCTCCAGAATGCCGGCGCCGGCCTTCAAGTCCTCGATGGTCTCAAACAGCGGCACCACATCGACCTCGCTCAGTCCCACCTCCTTGAGCAGCACCATCGGCTCCAAGATATCGGAGACGGTGCCGGTCATGGAGATAATGCAGTGCGACACCGACTTCGGCCCAAAGTCCTGCACGGCGCGCGCCGCCGCACGGAAAATCCCCGGCTCCTTCGAGGTATCCTCGCTGAACTCCCGCTCGGAGCCGGGGAAGAGCAGCGGACGGTTGGTCTGCAGCTCGCGCACGAGCAGGGTGACCTTCTCCTCCTCCCCCAGCGCGCTGTAGTCCGGGGTGATGGTGGCCGCGGCGAAAATCTCGGTGAGAACGTTCTCAAAGGACTCCGAATTCTGGCGCATATCCAGCGTCGAAAGGTGGAAGCCAAACGTCGTCACCGCCGAGCGCAATCGGGCAAGGCGGTCATCGGCGATGATGTCATCGTTGAACTGGCGCAGCGAGCGGTCGATCACGTCCAGGTCACGTTTGAGCTCCTCCGGCGACGCATACGCGCTTGGCGACGCCTCCCCCTCCAACCTCGCCAGCACCTTCTTCCGGATGCCGAAGATGGCCCGGCGATAGGGCTCGTCGACGCGGGATTTTTCGTCGTTGTGGGCGGCGTCGGCAAGCGCGCCCAGTTCCTTGGAACTGGAGGAATATCGATCCGACAGGGAGAGCTCGCGCTCCAACTCGCCGAGCTCGTCGGCGTAGTACTGCAGCACCGTCGCCGCGGCCTTGCGGGTGGCGTAGGTCAAGGTGTGCTCGTTAACAAAGGGGTTGCCGTCATGGTCGCCACCAATCCAGGAGCCGGGGCGGACGACGGGGGAATCGGGAAGCTGCTGGCCAAAGGTCTCACGCATGGCGTGGCGAATGGCGCGGTTGAGGGCGGGAACCTGGTCGAGCAGTGAAAGCTTGTAGTAGCGCAAGCCGACGTCAATCTCGTCTTCGAGGGTAGGGCGGGCAATACGAATCAGCGCGGTCTGCCACAACAGAGTCATGCGCAGGTACATTTCCTTCTCGATCGCCGCCATGTCGCCGCCGCGGTGAGCTTCCTTGAGGAGATTCTTGATGCGGGTCTGGGTATCGAAGACGGTGCGGCGGCGGGTTTCGGTGGGGTGCGCGGTGAGAACGGGGGCGACGTGAGCGCCTCGGATGACGGAGGCGGCATCGGCGGGCGCGACGCCTTCTTCTTTGAGCTTGGCGAATGTCTTGCGCAGGGAAACCGGCGCCTCGACGGACTCGTCATCCAAGTCCTCCGCTAGATTCGCGATGAGCGCGAAATAGCTGAACGCTCGCGCCACGAGGTTGACTTTGGTGATGTCGAGGTCGCGGAAGATAGCGACGAGGTCTTCCGGCTTGGCATCGCCGTGGGCGATGTCGAAGGCCATGCGGCGGGTGGATTCGACGAGCTCAAAAACGTCCTCGCCTTCCTGCTGCGCGATGACCCGGCCGAGCACCCGGCCGAGGAAACGGATGTCTTCGCGGACTTGTTCTGGGGCAGGTGTGCTCACGGCGAGGAGCCTTTCTGGGAGTGATGTGTTCAGCTAGCACATCTCAATGTAGCCCAGAGCACTATCGGGCGATAGTTATTTAGCAAAAGAAGCGAGCCACGCGGCGTGGAGGCGCGAGTCGCCGTTTTCTTCCGGATGGAAGCTCAGCGCTGTGACCCGGCCCTGGCGCACGCCCACAATTGCTTCGTGCCCCGCGGCGGGATGAGTTAGCTCCCCGTCATATTCGGCGCTATCTTTGCACGCAGCGCTATCTTCGCCAGCCGCACCACTGGCTACGCTGTCGGGTGCAGGGGCAGGCACGGTGGCGATGACCTCGACACCTTCGCCCACGCGGGTAACGATGGGCGCGCGGATGAAGCTCGCCTCAATGTCGAGTGTGATGCTTCGGGCCCCTGTGTCATGAGCCTCGGCGTCGTCATGAGCCTCGGCGTCCCGGCGCCGCGCCCCAACCTCTGAGGTCTCTGCATCGGGTCGCTGACCTTGCAGCGCGACGGGAACGATGCGCTCCTCGGAGAAGCGTTGGTTGCCGAAGGCGTTGCGGCGCACGGCGACGTCGATAAGCCCCAGTGTCTGCTGGCCCGGCGCGGGGTTCTCCAGCTCGCGAGCGCTGTAGATGAGCCCCGCGCAGGTGGCCAGGACCGGCAGCCCTCCCTCGACGGCGCGGCGCAGCGGCTCCGCAACGCCGAAGGAGCGCGCCAGCTTATCGATGGTGCTCGACTCTCCGCCGGGCAGAATGATTCCGTCCAGCCCGTCGAGATCCTGCGGCAGGCGCACCCGGCGCGTTTCAGCGCCGAGGCTCTCCAACACGGCGAGGTGTTCCTCCACCCCGCCCTGCAGCGCGAGCACGCCGACGAGTGGTCGCACCGCGTTTACCAACCGCGCTCAGCCAGGCGGTGCGGGGCGGGGATATCGTTGACGTTGATGCCCACCATGGCCTCACCCAGGCCGCGGCTGATCTTGGCCAGCTCGGCCGGCTGGTCGTAGAGGGTGGCCGCCTTAACGATGGCCTCCGCGCGCTTCGCAGGCTCGCCGGACTTGAAGATTCCGGAGCCAACGAAGACGCCTTCGGCGCCCATCTGGCGGACGAGGGCGGCGTCGGCAGGCGTGGCCACGCCACCAGCGACGAACAGCACGACCGGCAGCTTGCCGGTCTCCGCAACCTCAGCAACCAGGTCATACGGCGCCTGCAACTCCTTGGCTGCGACGTAGAGCTCATCGCGATCCAGGTTCTGGAGGCGCGCGATTTCACCCTTGATGGTGCGCAGGTGCTTGACGGCCTCGGAGACGTCGCCAGTGCCGGCCTCACCCTTGGAGCGGATCATGGCCGCACCCTCGGTGATGCGGCGCAAGGCCTCGCCCAAGTTGGTTGCGCCGCACACGAACGGCACGTCGAAGTCCCACTTGTTGATGTGGTTGACGTAGTCGGCCGGGCTGAGCACCTCGGACTCGTCGATGAAATCTACGCCCAGCTCGCCGAGAATCTGCGCCTCCACGAAGTGGCCGATGCGGGCCTTCGCCATCACCGGAATGTCCACAGCGTTGACGATGCCCTCGATGAGGTCCGGGTCAGACATGCGGGCCACGCCGCCCTGGGCGCGGATATCGGCCGGCACGCGCTCGAGCGCCATGACGGCGGACGCACCTGCGTCCTCAGCAATTCGGGCCTGCTCCGGGGTGACTACATCCATGATGACGCCGCCCTTGAGCATGTCAGCCAGTCCACGCTTGACGCGCGTGGTGGCGCGCCCCTGTTCAATCTTCTGTTCAGTCATGGCTCACATAGTGGCCCAGAAAATTGGTCCAAGACAAGAGCCATTTTCCGAGTGTCGAATTAGACCACTTATGATGGGGTCGTGTCTTTCCGCCTCGATCCATCTGATACGCGCGCGTTGCCGGTGCAGATTGCCGAAGCCCTCCGCACCCAAGTCGCGGCGGGCATTTTGCTGCCCGGCGAGCAGGTGCCGTCGACGCGTTCACTGGCGCGCGATCTGGGCATTTCCCGAGGCAGCGTGGTTACCGCCTACGAGCAGCTCACCGCCGAGGGCTACCTCACCGCGTCGGTTGGCTCGGGCACAGTCATCAACCCGCACCTGCCCCATGGGCGCACCCCACAGCCTCACCCCGCGCCGCGGCCCAGCTCTGCCCCACCGCGCGTGGAGTTGACCCCCGGTTTGCCCGATACGGCCGGAATCATCACCCCCGAATGGAGGGCGGCGTGGCGCAAGGCCGCCGTGGATCCTTCCGGAGATCTCCCCCGCGAGGTGGCCGCGCACCTGCGCCACATGCGCGGGCTGACGGTCGACCCCGCGTATGTCGTCATCACCGCTGGCGCCCGCGACGGGCTGTCGGTGCTGCTGCGCGCGCTGGGCGGCCACTTGCGCGTGGGCGTGGAGTCCCCCGGCTACCCCAGCCTGCGCCGCATCCCCCAGGCCTTGGGGCACACGCTTGTCGACGTCCCCACCGACGCCCACGGCGTCACCGTCCCCACCGTTGGCCTCGACGTTCTCATCGTCACCCCCTCCCACCAGCACCCCTATGGCGGTTCGCTGCCGGCTGCCCGGCGCGCGGAGCTCGTCGAGTGGGCGCGCGGCAATGACGTGCTCATCATCGAGGATGATTTCGATTCCGAGCTGCGCTACGTCGGCCAGCCCTTGCCCGCGCTGACCGCGCTCGCTCCGGAACACACGGTGTTGCTGGGCACGTTTTCCTCGGTGATTTCGCCGTCGATTGCCTGCGGCTACCTGGTGTTGCCCCCGAGCTTACGCACGGCGGTGGATCGGGTGCGGGAGGTCTTCGGCCAGCCTGTCGGCGCCATTCCCCAAGCGGCACTGGCGAACTACCTGGCCAGCGGTGCGCTGCGGCGGCATACCGGGCGAATGCGCCGCGCCTACAAGCGCCGCCGCGACCTCGTCCAAGCCGCGCTGGAAGACGCCCCCGCTACCCTTCTGCCCATCCACGGCGGGCTCCATGCGGTGTTGCTGTGCGATAACGCCGTGGTCGACCGCGCCGCCTCCCTAGGGCTAACGCTCACCCCGCTCAGCGACTACTGGGGCGGCGTGGCCGCCGAGGAAGGCGTGGTCTTGGGCTTTGGGCATTTGAGCGACGTCGAACTCGCCGCCGCGCTGGAGCTGGTCAAGCAGGCTTTAGCGGACTGAGCCCTAGCCGGCGCTGGCCAAAGTAACGGTGGCGAGGGTACGGCCCGTCGGTTGCATGCTGCCGCCTGCAGGTTCCTCGGTGACCATGACTTTGACCGCGGCACCGTCGAAGGGCATCCACACCCCATCGTGTGGGTCCTGACCGATAACCCCGGCTGAGGCCATCTCACCATCTGCACTGACTGCCCACACCTGGGCGCCCATGCCGTCGGCCAGTTGCGGCTGGCCATCGACCATCGCGCCGGATTTCGCCATCGAGGCGGAGGAAACGATATCCAGTTGCGCTCCCGAGGCATCCGCATTGCCCTGCATAAGGTCCTCTGCGCCCATGATGTCGTGCATGGATTTTTCGCCCGGCGATTCAGCCTCTACTTGCGCGCTATCCGGTGCATCTTGCTGACCCAACTGCAAGAGCTGCGGCGCGGCTACCACGCCTGCGACGAGCACTGCGGCGGCAGCCGGCACCGCTACGAAGGCCCGCCAGCGGCGGCGTGGAAGCTCGATGACCTCAGCAGCTTCGCCACCGTCAACTTCCGCAAAGACAGCATCTTTCATTCGCGCTGGCGGATGCACGTCTGGGAGGGAATCGAGGAAGTCGTCGAAAGTCTCATCAGAAAACTCATGCGTATTGCTCATCTTCCCTCCTTTCCGAGAATCGCTTTTAGCTTCTTAACGCCGTCGCGCACGCGCGTCTTCGCCGTACCCAGCGGTACTCCCGTTGATTCTGCCAGTTCAGCATGCGTCAAGCCATTGAAAAATGCGAGGGCTACCGCGGTGGAATGCGGCTCCCCAATCTCGTCGATGGCCCAGCGCAGGCGCTGCGCTTCGACATGTCCTAGGGCCTCATCTTCAAGAGGCTCGGTGTAGGTAGCCTGGTCCAACAGCGCGTCGCGGTCATCACGTTGCACTGCAGCAACGTGGCTACGCAGCTTATCGACGGCCCTCCCATGCGCCAACCTGCCCACCCACGACCGCGCGTTTCCCCGCTGCGGGTCAAATTTCGCAGCGGAAGTCCACACCTCAACGAAGACATCTTGGGCAACCTCTTCGGCTAAGGCAGGATTGCGCAGAACGCTCAGGCACACGCTGTACACGGTGGGCGCGAGGGCGTCGTATAGCGCGCTGAAGGCATGCTTGTCTGCCGCAGCGGTCTGAACGAGCAGGTCGTTCAGCCGCGCATGTTCATCAGGTGACATCGCAGACACGGGTGTAGAGCTTACCTCCAGCAGCGGGGCGGACATGGCACTTTTACTTGGTCATTTCTTCGCTTGGCGCCATCATCTCATCGCTCTTCATTTCCCCTGTCATCATGGAATCCGACTCCATGGCGTCCGAGCTCGGGGCCATCATCTCGGAGCTGGGCTTCATGTCCACCTCTTCCTTCTTGTCGTTGCAGGCAACCAGCCCACTGGCGGCAATGGCAAGTGCAGCGGCGGCGGTAACAAGCTTCTTCATTTCGGTACTCCTTCTTCAGGTCCTCGGGTCCGGCCTTCCGGACCCTGTATCTGACCATTCGGAGCCACCCTGCGATGCGGATTGGATGGATTTAAAAGCAATCCGCTTTTCACTCGTGTTCCGAACTAGTTGCATACGCACACCGCATCACAAGCGAAGGAGCACAGGATGTTATCTACGCTATTCATCGGGTTTACCGGTGGTCTTATCACCGGCATCTCGCCCTGCATCTTGCCGGTCTTGCCGCTGGTCCTCGCAGTCAGCGGCGGCTCACGGTGGCGCCCCTGGCAGGTCGTCGGCGGGCTGGTGACGAGTTTTAGCCTCGTCACTCTTTTCGCCACAACGCTGCTCAATGCCCTGGGCCTGCCCGCCGACATCCTGTGGAAAGTGGGAATCGCGCTGCTCGTTCTCGTGGGCCTGGGAATGGTGTTCCCTCGCGTGCAGGAAGCCCTCGAGTGGCCTTTCCAGAAGCTGCCGAAAGCTGGCGGCTTGCAAGCCACAGCCCGCGACAAGAGTGGCTTCATTGTCGGCCTAGCCATGGGGGCTGTCTTCGTTCCCTGCGCGGGCCCAGCACTGGCCGCAATCTCCGTGGCGGGCGCCACCGGGACTGTCGACGCCCACATCCTCCTCCTCTGTCTCTCCTTCGCCCTCGGCGTGGCGATCCCGCTGCTGGCTTTCGCCTTAGGCGGCAACGAGGTGGGCAAACGCGTCGATGCTTTCCGCTCCCACCAACGCGAGGTACGCGTCACCGCGGGAATTGTGGTGATCGCCATGGCCGGCGCCATCTCACTCGGCGCGCCCGCGTGGCTGCAGCAGAAACTCCCCAGCATCAACGCCGGCGCCACGCCCGTTGAACAGGCCACCCGCACAGCGGAAGGAACCCCTGTCCCCGAATTTGCAGGATTGACCGGCTGGTTCAACACGGATGCGCCCGTCGATCCGCGCACCTCCGGCAAGGTCACGCTCATCGATTTTTGGGCTTATACCTGCATCAACTGCCAGCGCAACAACACGCACCTGACCAAGCTCTATGCGCATTACAAGGACTACGGCTTCGACATCATCGGAATCCATGCACCGGAGTACGCTTTCGAGCACGAGGCCGACAACGTGCGCCGTGCGGCCCGCGAGCAGGGAATCGAGTATCCAGTGGCACAGGATAATGACTTCGCCACGTGGAAGAACTTTGGGAATCGGTACTGGCCGGCGCACTATCTCGTCGACAAGCACGGCATGTTGCGCCAATCCCACCACGGCGAGGGCGACTACGCCGAGACCGAGCGCCTCATTCGTGAGCTTCTCCTCGAGCGCGACCCCAGCATAGAACTGCCTGAGCCCATTGAAGCCGCCGATGCTCACAGCGCTCCGCGCTCGCCGGAGACCTACCTCGGCACCGCACGCGCACAGTATTTCACCAACCCCGATTACCACGACGGCACGCACCAGTTCACCACGAGCGAGCCGCCGTTAGGTCAGTATTCGCTGGGCGGGACGTGGACTTTGGCCGACCAGCCCATCACCGCCGGACCTAACGCGCGGCTGCGACTGAATTATCGCGCCGCCTGGGTACAGCTCGTGGCATCAGGGCAAGGAACGGTTCGCGTGCACCGCGCGAATGGTTCGGTCCGCACCTTCGACATCACCGAGGACGGCACGGTGGATCTCGTCAGGGAACCGGACAATCACACCGAAACAATCGAGCTGGAAGTAAGCGAAGGCCTCTCGCTGTATTCCTTTACTTTTGGCTAGCGTGGGGATCATGAAGGTTTCTCTGCATGGGCAATCCGCCGTGGCTGTCGAGGCTCCCCAGGGGCGCATCGTCATCGACCCCGGCCCCCTTTCAGACCTCAGCTGCCTGGAAGGCGCTGAGGCGGTGCTGCTCACGCACGCGCACGGCGATCACCTCGACGTCGATGCCGTGCGTGCAAGCGGCCTGCCAGTGTGGGGAACGCAGGAAGCCATCGACGCCCTCGGCTCCGGCACCATCGTGCATGCTGGAGAGACGTTCACGGTTCTGGGCCTTGAGATTCACGCGGTGGGCGGGCTTCACGAGGAAATCCACCCCAATATCCCGCGCCCGGAGAACCTAGGTTATTTCTTTAATGGTGTGCTGCACCCCGGCGACCAATGGTGCGTCCCGAAGGGACGCACGGTAAATGTCCTCCTGCTCCCCATCGCCGGCCCGTGGGTGCGCGGGGCGGACGCCGCGGATTACGCCATGCGCATCGGCGCGCGGCTGACGGTGCCCATCCATGACGCCGTACTGTCCGACGCCGGCAAGCACATCACCGACGGCATGCTCCAGCGCGCCGGGGTGACCGGCTACCAGCGCCTGCATGTTGGGGAAAGCATCGACATCCAACAGCGGCCTTGAGCCTTCGCGCTGCAGGGAGGTCTACAGCACACACGGGCCTCCAAACCAACCGCTCGGTCTATTTTTATTCTCGGGCTTGCCTGCGGTTTCCAGAAAGCCACTAACAGCACTGAACCGCTTGGTCTAGCCTTTGTGGCATGAGCACCAAATACGATAATTCCGAAGTCAACGAGTGGTCGTTCGCGACCCGCGCCCTCCACGCCGGACAGAACCTGGACGGCTCCACCAACGCACGCAACGTTCCGATTTACCAAACCACCTCGTATGTCTTCAACGACGCCGAGCACGCCGCCAACCGCTTCAACCTCTCGGATGCCGGCCCGATTTATACCCGCCTGACCAACCCCACCCAGGACGCACTCGAGGAGCGCCTCGCTTCCCTCGAGGGCGGCGTCGCCGCCGTAGCTTTCGCCTCCGGCCAGGCCGCCGAAACCGCGGCCATCCTGAACCTGGCCTCCGCCGGCGACCATATCGTGACCTCCCCGCGCCTCTACGGCGGCACCTCCACGCTCTTTACCGTGACCTTGAAGCGCCTCGGCATTGACGTCACCCTCGTCGAGAACCCGGATGACCCGGCCTCCTGGCAGGACGCCGTCCAGCCAAACACGAAGGCTTTTTACGGCGAGACCTTCGGCAACCCAGTCGCCGATGTTCTCGACATCCCTGCCATCGCCGAGGTAGCCCACAAGAACCAGGTCCCGCTCATCGTGGATAACACCATCGCCACCGGCGCGCTCGCCCGCCCGCTGGAGCTGGGCGCGGACATCGTCGTGGTTTCCACCACCAAGTTCTATACCGGCAATGGCTCCGCCATCGGTGGTGCCATCATCGACGGCGGCTCCTTCGACTGGACCGTCACCCGCGACGGCGAGCCTGTTTTCCCCTACTTCGTCACCCCAGACGAGGCTTACCACGGCCTCAAGTACGCCGACCTGGGCGCCCCGGCCTTCGCCATCAAGGCGCGTGCGGGCCTGCTGCGCGATACCGGTGCCGCCATCTCCCCCTTCAACGCCTGGCTGACGCTGAATGGCATCGAGACGTTGCAGTTGCGCGTCGAGAAGCACAATGCCAACGCCCAGGCCGTGGCTGAGTACCTGGAGTCCCACGCCAAGGTCACCACCGTCAATTACGCCGGCTTGGACTCCTCGCCGTACAAGGCCACCAAGGAGAAGCTCGGTTACGCCTACACCGGCTCCGTGCTCTCCTTCGACATCGACGGCGGCCGCGAGGAGGCGTGGGCGTTTATCGATGCGCTGAAGCTGCACTCGAACCTGGCCAACATCGGCGATACTCGCTCATTGGTGGTGCACCCGGCGACCACCACGCACTCCCAGTCCGACGAGGCAGCGCTCAAGGCCGCGGGCATTACGCAGGCCACGGTGCGCCTGTCGGTGGGCATCGAGGATGTCAACGACATCATCGCCGACCTCGAGCGTGGGTTCGCGGCCATTGGTTAGCGCCATCCCGGAACTCGCGCCCGAAGGCGAGCTCACCGTCGTCCCCATCGGTGATTTCACCACGGAAGCAGGCGCCGTGCTTGCCGACGCCCACGTGGCCTACCAACGCTGGGGCGCTTTCGCCGGCGACCCGGACGGCGTCAACAATGTCTTGGTGGTTGAGCACGCGCTGACCGGGGATTCCAATGTGGCGGACTGGTGGTCCGACCTGGTGGGGCCTGGCAAGGCTTTGGACACCACGCGCTGGTGCGTTATCGCGACCAATGCGCTGGGCGGCTGCAATGGCTCGACGGGGCCGAAGTCGCTGCACCCGGATGGAAAGCCGTGGGGCGGGCGCTTCCCGGCGCTGTCGATTCGGGACTTGGTGGAGGCTGAGCACGACTGCTTGACGCAGCTGGGTATTTCCCGCGTGCACGCGGTACTCGGCGGCTCGATGGGCGGCGCGCGCACGCTGGAGTGGAGCTTGCTGCACCCGGAAAGCGTGTCCGCGGTGTGCGTAATTGCGGTGTCTGCTCGGGCTTCGGGCTGGCAGATTGGCATCCAATCCGCGCAGATTTCCGCCATCGAGCGCGACCCGTTTTGGCATGGCGGAAATTACTACCTCACGGACAAGACTCCGCGGGATGGTCTGGCAGCGGCGCGCCGCATCGCGCATTTGACGTATCGCGGCGAGCAGGAGATCGACGAGCGCTTCGGCGCTACCGCACAGCAAGGCGAGAATCCCTTGGGGCCGCACCGCCAGCTCAATCAGCGTTTCGCGGTGAACTCCTACCTGGATTACCAGGGGGCGAAACTCACCGAGCGCTTCGATGCGGGTTCCTACGTGGTGCTCACGGAGGCGTTGAACCGGCATGACGTCGGCCGCGGGCGCGGCGGGCTCATCAAAGCGTTGGCGGCATCCCAGGTGCCGACGATGGTCGTGGGCGTGGACACGGATATCCTCTACCCCTATCACCAGCAGGAGCACATCTCCCGCAACGTCAACCACCTGCTGGCGATGGCCAAGATTGTCTCCCCCGTGGGCCACGACGCCTTCCTGACGGAGACCCGGCAGATGAACCGCATCCTGCGCAACTTCCTGCTGCTCTCCGCGCCGAATGGCCTCGATGTGGGCCCTGCGTACGTGGGCGATGAATATTACATCTAAGAGCCCAGCGCGTCGATGGAGAAGGCCATGAACACCATCGCCGCGCCCAAGATGCCTGTAAAGCAGGCATCGAAGCGCCGGGAGCGCACCGCGAGCACGCCGACCCGCGAGGAGTCGCAGGTCAAGCGGACCACCGTGAGCCACACCAGCGCCCCGCCCAGCAGCAGCGTGGCGCGGCGCCAGTGCTCGAACACGGCATAGAAACCCGACACCACAACCGCCACGACGAACAGGCCGATGGCCAGCCACTGGAGAGCCGGCGGCAGCGCCGAGGGCTTCAGGTGCGCATCGTGCGGGTTCGACAGGGACACCGGTGGCGTGGTTTTCCCGCGGGCTTGGCTTTCAGTCTGGCTTCGAGGCTGGCCTTGAACAGGGCCCTGAGCTGGGCGCCGGGGTGTTCGTCGCTCTCTGCGTTGCGGGTTTTCGTCTGATTGTGGGGACATGCTCATTACTTGGGCGTTCGTGTTGCGCCGTTAGTGAGCGGCAAGCTTTTCGGCGCGCTCGACGATATTGCTGACCAGGAATGCGCGCGTCAGCGGCCCCACGCCGCCCGGGTTCGGGGAGACGTAGCCGGCCTTCACCCAGACGTCCTCGGCCACGTCGCCGGCGAGTTTGCCGTCAACGCGGGACACGCCGACGTCGAGAACCGCAGCACCTTCCTTGACCATGTCGGCGGTGAGCATGTGTGCCTTGCCGGCTGCCGCGATAATGACATCGGCCTCACGGGTCTCCGCAGCGAGGTCCTTGGTGCCAGTGTGGCACAGCGTCACCGTGGAGTTTTCGCTGCGGCGGGTGAGCATCAGACCAATCGGGCGGCCCACGGTCACGCCGCGGCCAATAACCACGACCTTGGCGCCATCGAGCTCTACCCCAAAGCGGCGCAGCAGGTGGATGCAGCCATTCGGAGTGCAGGGCAGCGGGGCTTCCTCGTTGAGCACCAGCTTGCCCAGGTTGATCGGGTGCAGGCCATCAGCGTCCTTGGCCGGATCGATGAGCTCGAGCACGCGGTTTTCATCCAGGTGCTTCGGCAGCGGCAGCTGCACGATGTAGCCAGTGCAGGCGTCATCATTGTTGAGTTCCTCGATGACGCGCTCCAGCTCCTCCTGGGAGATATCTCCCGGCAGGTCCTTGCGAATCGAGTTGATACCAAGCTTCTCGCAATCACGGTGCTTCATCTTCACGTAGGAATGCGAACCCGGATCATCGCCCACCAAGACCGTAGCCAGGCCCGGGGTAATCCCCTTCTCTTTGAGGGCGGCCACGCGCTGGGCCAGGTCCTCAAAAATCTCGTCGCGGTACAAGTTGCCATCTAGTTTGGTAGCGCTCATGCACACCATCCTAGACTGATGCCTATGAGCAGCTTGCACATCGTCTTCGACAACCCCGTGATCCCTACCAACACCGGCAATGCCATCCGCACCGCCGCCGTCACGGGCGCGAGCCTGCACCTCATCGAGCCGCTCGGCTTCAACTTCGAGGACAAACACCTCAAGCGCGCGGGCTTGGACTACCACGACTTAGCGGACCTCACGATCCACAAGGATTTCGACGCCTGCATGGACAGCTTGCCCGGCGCGCGCGTTTTCGCTTTCACCACCCACACGGACAAGTGGTTCACCGACGTGGAATACCAGGAGGGCGATGTCCTGCTTTTCGGCACCGAACCCACGGGCCTGCCGGAGGAACACGCCTTTCACCCGCGGGTAACGGAGCGCGTGCGCATCCCCATGATGCCAGCGCGACGCTCGATGAATCTATCCAACGCGGCGTCGACAGCCGTGTATGAGGCCTGGCGGCAGCTCGGCTTCCGTGGCGCGGTCTAACAAGTCGCGGCACAATGTGGGTGAACTTTCACACCGAAGGAGACACCTTGCCTAGCCTGCGCCCACTGCTTGATTCCCTCATCACCCGCGTCGAAGCTTCGTCTGTCGCCCACGCCACGCAGATCGCGCGCGTGGATCCCATCCACCGCCCCGGCGCGGTCAACCTCGTGCGCTACATGGAATTGCGCTCCCAAGACGCCGTCGAACTCCAGGAAGGCCTCACGGCGTTGGGCGCCACGAGCCTCAGCCACCCGGAGCCCGCAGTGCTTGAGCGCCTCCACGCCGCGCGCAACGTGCTCGACGCCTTCGATGGCCACGCGCCAACCTATCCTGTGCAGCCCATCGCCACGGCTTATGCTGACGCGGACGATATCCTCGACGCCAACACCGAAGCCCTCCTCGGCCCTACCCAGGAGGACACGCACGCGCGCATCATGGTGACTCTTCCTGCTGAGGCCGCGGAGGATTATGAACTGGTCCTCGGTTTCGCCCGCGCGGGCATGGAGTTAGCCCGCATCAACTGTGCGCACGATGACCAGGCGGCGTGGACAAAGATGGTGGAGCACGTCCACCGCGCCGCTGAAGAGGTGGGGCGCGAGATTCTGATTTCCTGCGATATTGCTGGCCCCAAGGTCCGCACCGGCAGCATCGAGCCGGGTCCGCAGGTCATTCGCGTGCGCGGCGAGCGCACCGCTGCGGGCGAGCTGCTGAGCCCAGCAACGCTCGTGCTTCACGACGCCCCCTCCTCTACCCGCGCCCACGGGGTGGCGGGGGAGGCGTCGCCAAGCGCGGCCCGCCCGGCGGTAGCGCTGGAGGTGGATGACGAGTGGTTGGCCCGCCTGCACCCCGGCAGCGAGGTGCGCTTCACGGAAGCGCGCGGGCGCTCGCGTGTGTTCACCGTGGAGAGCGCGGAAGCAGGCGTGGCGGTGCTGCACGGTGATCGCAACTGCTACCTCGCCGAGGGAACGGTGTTGAGCCACGGCGGGGACACCACGCAGGTGCATGGGGTTCCGGCACTGGAGCAGAAGATTCGCCTGCACCGCGGCGAGGAGTTGGTGCTGAGCACTTCGCAGGAGCCGGCGCGCATCGTCGAGGGCGAGGTGACCACGATTGGGTGCACGCTGCCGGAGGTGGTTGGCGCGCTCAAAGTGGGGCACCGGGTGATTTTCGATGATGGCGCCATCGCCGGCCGCGTCCGCGAGGTGCGGGAGAATGGTGCGGCGCACGAGGCCGTCGTCACCGTGGAGCATGCGGGACCGACCGGCACCAACCTGGCCGCCTATAAGGGAATCAACCTGCCGGATACCGACGTCCCGCTGCCCAGCCTCACCGAGGAAGACATCGAAGCACTTCGTTTTGTGGCCACGCACTGCGATATCGCGGCGGTTTCTTTCATCCGCACGCCGGCTGATGTGGCCTTCCTCTATGACACGCTTGAGGCGATTGCCGCCGAGCAGGAATCGGAGGAGATGGCGCAGCGCGTGCGTGACCTAGGCATCGTGCTCAAGATTGAGACGGTTCCGGCTTATGAGCAGCTGGGAAGTGTGTTGCTGGAGGGGATGCGGCACGCCAAGTTCGGCATCATGATTGCGCGCGGTGACTTGGCCGTGGAGTTGGGATTCGAGGAGATGGTCCAGGTGCCGGGGCGCATCATGAAGGTCGCGGAGGCGGCCCACATCCCGGTCATCATGGCCACGCAGGTTCTGGAGACCCTGGCCAAGACCGGGCTTCCCTCCCGCGCGGAAATCACGGACGCTGGCTATGCGCTGCGCGCGGAGTGCGTCATGCTCAACAAGGGGCCGCACATCACGGAGGCCATCCAGATTCTGGACCGCATGTCCCGCAAGCTAGGCCAATCGCGGCTGAAGAATCGCCAGAGGCTGCGCCAGGTCAGCAGCTGGACCAATCCACTCGCTTGATACGCGGCGTACCTGCGCCGCGTGGTGAGGATCACCTAAGAGATAGCCCTCAAAACCTAGACGGACCTATGTTTACTAAGGGTAACCTATAAAGGTAATGCTTATTCGGTAGTGCTTATTTAAGGAAGAGGGCTCACCGTGAAGTTATCTGAGCGCCCACGACAAACCGCCGACGCTATCCCCACGGGGTGCACCATCACCCTGAGAGACGAGTGCATCTCCTGCACCTGCGACGCCGCACTGGCGGTGCGCCTCGGCGAGCTGGGAATCCGCCCCGGCGCCACGCTAATCATGGGCCCGCGCGTGGCCGGTGGCGCGCGTGTTGTCTCGGTGGGCAGCTGCCGCTACGCCATCGATAAGGCGACACTGCAGGCCATCGAGGTCTAAGCCATGTCCACCACGAAACCCAGCTGTCACGGCGATCCGGGCGGCGCGGTAGCCCCTGCTGGCGCGCCCATCATCGCGCTCGTTGGCTCCCCCAACTCTGGCAAGTCCACTCTCTTTAACGCCCTGACCGGCGCGAAGGCGCAGACCGGCAACTGGCCGGGAACCACGGTTGAGGTCAGCCGCGGTGCGTGGAAGATCGGTGACGCAACCGCCGATCTCATCGATTTTCCCGGCACCTACTCACTCGACCCGCTCAGCCCCGATGAGGCGCTGACCCGCGCCATGCTCATCGATTGCCCAGATGATGAGCGCCCCGACGCCGTCGTCGTGGTCGTCGATGCCAGCGCCGTGGCGCGCGGCCTCAACGTCGCGCTCCAGTTAGCGGAGCAGCCCTACCGCCTCATCATCGCGCTGACGAAGACCGACGTGGCCCTCAACCAGGGCCAAACAGTGGATCCCGTTGCGCTCGCTGAATCCACCTCCATCCCGGTGGTGGTGGTTGATGGGCGTAAGCGGGAGGGCGTCGAGAAGCTGCGAGAGGTTGTTGTTGATTCTCTGGCGGCTGAGCCCGTGCAGCTGCGCGAGGACGCAGGTTTGGAGGCCCGCTTCGCGGAGTTGGATGCGGCGGCGAAGGCCTCGGTGAGCGAGGTCGAGCACGCCACGCCCCTCTCCCACCGCCTCGATGCGGTGGCCCTCCACCCGGTGGTGGGACCGCTGCTGTTTCTGGCCGTGATGTGGGTGGTCTTCCAGATCACCACCACCGTGGCCGCTCCCCTCCAGGATGGCCTGGAGGCACTGGTCTCGGGCCCCTTGAGTGACTGGGCGCGGGCGGGGCTAGAAGCCATCGGCTTAGGCCACCCTCTCATCACGGGCCTGCTTGTCGACGGCCTCATCGGCGGCGTCGGCATGGTCCTCACCTTCGCCCCGCTCATGGCGCTGATGTTCTTGTGCTTGGCGGTGTTGGAGGATTCCGGCTACATGGCGCGTGCCGCGGTGGTCACGGACCGTCTCATGCGGGCCATCGGTCTGCCGGGCAAGGCTTTCATCCCCATTGTCGTGGGCTTTGGCTGCAACGTGCCGGCGATCTCGGCCACGCGCGTGCTGGGCAGCCCGCGGCATCGCATCATGACCGCGCTGCTCATTCCGTTTACCTCGTGCTCGGCGCGCTTGGTGGTCTTCGTCATGCTTTCGGCCACGTTTTTCCCAGATCATGCCGGCAGCGTGGTGTTCATCATGTACGTCATTTCCATCGCGCTGCTCGTGCTCGTGGGTTTGGTGCTGCGCAAGACTCTGTGGCGCGCGGTTCCGGAAGAGGCACTGGTTATTGATTTGCCGACGTACCAGCTGCCCACCGTGCGCCTAGCACTGAGCGTGATGTGGACGCGCTTGAAGGGCTTCTTGCAGACGGCCGGTGGCATCATCGTGAGCACCGTGGTCGTGGTGTGGCTGCTCATGGCCATCCCGGTGGGTGCGGCGGTCCAGGACTCCTCCTGGGGAGAACCGCCGGCGCCGGAGGATTCGGCCTACGGGGCGGTCGCGCACGCCATCGCTCCAGCCTTTGCCCCGGCCGGCTTCGACTCGTGGTCCTTGGCGGGTCCGCTAGTCACTGGTTTCGTGGCCAAGGAGGCGCTGATTTCGACGTGGGCGCAGACCTACGCGGTCGAGGATGTCACCGACGCCTCCGCGGAGGAACAATCCCATAGCGCGCTCAGCGATCACGTGCGCGCGGACTTCGAGCAGGCTTCTGACGGTCATCCCCTCGCCGCGGTGTGGGCCTACATGCTCTTCCTGCTGGCCTACACGCCCTGCGTGGCCACGATTGCCGCGCAGCGGCGAGAGATTGGCTGGCGCTGGACGCTCTTCGGCTTCGGCGTCCAGCTGGCCACAGCGTGGGTGCTGGCTGTAGCGGCCTTCCAGATTCTGAAGGTGTTTATCTAATGCCCGCCTCCCCCATCCAGGCCGTGCAGGAAGCCATCGAATCCGGCGTGCGCTCGCGGGCGGCCATCGCGGCACAGACCGGGCTGGAGCCCGGCACGGTGGACCTCATCCTGGATCACCTCACCGCCAGCGGGGTACTCGATATGGAGCCACTCGGCTCCTGCCCCGCGGGCGGATGCGGGTCCTGTTCGGCGGCCTCGGCGTGTGCCGGCCCCAGCAGCACGCGTGGGCCGGTTCTGCTTAAGCTTCGTCGCTGCCCCTAACCGCGCTGTCACGGGAGTCTTCACGTGGGTTCTGCCGCGGCTCAACCTGTGAGATGTTGACGGATGAGTCCATGGGACTTAGCGCTGACTCCATGGCAGGCAGGCGGCGGGAGCGCAGGCGGGTGAGGAGCTCGGAGGCGTCGGCAGGCGTGAGGTCTTGACCAGCCATCTTCACGGGGCCAGCCACGAGGTCGAAGCGCACGGTCCGCACGCCCGCAAGGTGCCCCAACGGCCCCACTTTCAGCGTGAGCTCCTGGATGTGCGGGGTTCCAATCACCATGACGCGGCGGTTAATGCGGCCGCGGTGCACGATGGTCACGGGAAGCGGGGAATCCACGAGCGTCACCGACTGCTGCTTGCGGTCGAGGGGGCTGATCCACGTCGCCCGGCGCGGGGAGGTATAAGTGGGCTGGGTGTGCCCTTCGGGGCGCGCGAAATCCTCAATCTGCGCACGATCCAGATCGGAGATGAGCTCTAAAAGCTCCAGCGCCTGCTCGCGGGTACCCACCGGCAGGATGCGAGTGGAACCGGACTGCTTACCGCTGCCCTTCGCGCCATAACCAGCTACAGAGACGTGCACCTCGTACCAGCCGAAGCGCCGCCATAAGAAGGGCTGGCTTACCCGCATGCCGTGGATGCGGCTAATGCGGATGGTTTGGCGGCGGCGGTCGGCAAGACCGTAAGAGACGTTGAGGGCGTTGGTGGGGGCGTGGTGAAGCGCGGTGAATTTCCAGGAAGAGTCCACCAAGCCCCAGACGCTTCCAACAAAGCCCACGATGATGGGCAGCAGCGCGGTCCACATACCCGGGATGAAGAGCAAGCCCCCAATAACGAGGGCCGCGAGGAGCGTGGGCAGGCGCAGCGCCTCAGCGGCAATCGTGCGCAGTATGGGAATCTCCGGGATCAGCGCGGCGGCTTCCTCCGCTTCCGGCGCCGGCTCACTGGCAGGGTTCTTATTCGTGCGCCGCAGCAACTCCGCGCGCAGCTCTTCTGCTTTCGCTTTGGGCAGGTACTCAATCTTGATCACCGACGAGGTACCGCCGGCGGTCTCCACCCGAACCGTGGCCAAACCCAACAAGCGCGCGATGATGGATTCCACGACGTCCACCGCCTGGATGCGCTCATAGCGCGCGGAGCGGAAGGACGTGGAGATGACGCCGTGGCGCAGCGCGATTTCATCCTCGGTGAGCTTGTAGCCCAGCTTGCGCCACCAGATTCCGGAGACCAGCCAAATCACTGCGCACACCAGCACGAAGGCGCCGATACCCAGCAGGGTACCGCGGCCGACCTCGCCGAGGTTGCCGCCCTGTAGGTAAGACACCACATCCGAAATCATGGAGGCGTTGATATTCACCGCGAAAATGGCCACCAGCGCCAGGATCAGCGACCAAAAGCGCAGCAGCGGGGTGAGGCGGTGGACGCGGGTGTAGCCGTCGACGTCGATAAGCGCGCGGTCCTTCACAGCCCACTCATCCTCTCACGTGCCTTGACGGCGAGGCGCTCGCGCAGGGCGTCGGCGTCGGCAGCAAGGAGGCCGGGGATGGTGGCGTCGCTGCTGGGCGACGCCGTGTGCAGCTTCACCTTCTTGAGCCCCATCGCCCGCTCGA
This sequence comes from Corynebacterium sp. HMSC072A04, assembly GCF_001809235.1. Lineage (NCBI taxonomy): Bacteria > Bacillati > Actinomycetota > Actinomycetes > Mycobacteriales > Corynebacteriaceae > Corynebacterium > Corynebacterium sp. HMSC072A04. The sequence continues at coordinate 67,894 of NZ_KV796809.1, forward strand.
CGGGGCCGGCGGTGACGTCGACGAATTGGATGCGGCCATAGGGCACGACGGTGAAAGTGTGCCAGATTTTGCCGCGGGTGACCAGCAGCTCGTCCGCGGTTTCCTGCCAGCCTAAGTTTTTGACCTGCGCGGGGATGAGCCACAGTTCGTAGAGCGCCCACACAACGAGCGCGCCAGCGACCCAATAGAGCCAGTCCCACCAGAAATACGCTGCGGCGGCAGCGAGGGCGGCGAGGATAACATCCCAGCTTAAATTCGTAATGTAGCGGGCTTTCGTGAGTGACGGGGATACGGGGTTCATGCCAACACCCTAACACGAACTCTTGACAAGTTGTTGGGTTTATACAACACTGTGATGTATGTCCCCAAAGAAAAAACCTACCCGCCCACTCTTTAACCGGGTCCGTGTGCTCCGCGTTGAACGGGACATGACGCGCGCACAGCTTGCCGACGCCATCGGGGTCAACCCCCAAACCATCGGCGCACTCGAGCGCGGCGACCACTCCCCCAGCTTGGACCTCGCCTTCAACATCTGCGAAGTCTTCAACCTACCCGTGGAAGCCGTGTTCTCCCGGACCGAATTCACCCCCATGTCCTCCGAAATCTACCGAAAGGACTAGCCCGCACATGTCCGCCTCTATTCCCGATTCCGTTAAGACCCGCAAGCGCTACATCACCCTGGCCGATCTCTCCTCCTGCCTCATCATCCTGTCCCTCCCCCTGCAGTTCTGGGACTCCTTCACCTCACTCATGGTGGCCTGCCTAGGAACGCTGCTCACCGGACTACTGACCGCCCGCCTGCGAGGAGCGATAGGTGCCGCTGACCTGCCCAGGACGGAGCTCGATGAGTACCAGATGCAGCAGCACCTCGAAGCCCGCGACGACGGCCTCAAGTTCTCCCTCGCCGCACTCGTCATTCTGCTGCCAGTCACAGGCCTTATCGCCTGGGGCGCGCGAACCATGCCCATCATGGATGGCATGTTCGTCTCCCAGCTCTACCTCAAGCTCATCTCGCTACTGCTGGTGTGGCTGCCCTTCTCCGTGGCGCGTTCCCTGGCCGGCAAGATGAACCGCGACGAGCTCATCTCAAAGGAATAAGACCCCTAGCGGAAATCCCGCGAGCCGCGCGAGAGTGCCTCGCCGAAGGCCAGCGGCTCAAGCTGGTCGGCGGCGACGGTAACCGCGCCGGAGGCATTCTGTACGATACCGCGCACGATGAGCGCAGGAGCCGTCCGAGCCGTCACCTTATCCCGAGCCCACAAGCCGGGCGAGACCATCACGTTCATCAGACCGGTCTCATCCTCCAGGCCGAAGAACACCACACCAGCTGCGGTCTGGGGGCGCTGGCGGTGCGTGACCACTCCGGCGATGCGCACGCGCGTGCCATCCTCCACGGCCGGCAGGTCCGCCGCCGCCAGGACGCCGCGGGCACGCAGAGCCCCGCGGACCTGCTCCATGGGCTGCTGGTTGTGGGTAACGCCGGTACTCGCCACATCCGCCGCCATGAGCTCGAAAGCACTCATGCCCGGCAAGGACGGCGCCTCGATGGCCGACAGCCCCGGCAGCATCCCTACCTGCTCCGTCGCAGCCACACCCGCCTGCCACAGCGCTTGGCGACGATCCACCCCAAAGACATCCAAGGCCCCCGCCACCGCGAGGGCCTCCACGTGATCGACGGTGAGATCGGCGCGGCGGGAGAGATCCGGGACGTCGGCAAACGGCGCGGCCGCCTCAATGCGGTCAGCGGCCTTATCACCCAACCCCTTGATGAGGTTGAGCCCCAAACGGATACGTACCTGGCCATCCTCCCCCACCACGGCGCGGGCCTCGCGGCCCGAATCGTTGACGGTGGCCGGCAGCACCTCCACGCCGTGACGGCGTGCATCCTGAATAAGCGACTGCGGCGAGTAGAAACCCATCGGCTGCGCGCGCAACAGACCCACGCAAAACTGCGCCGGATAATAGCGCTTAAACCACGCCGAAAAATACACCAAGGAGGCAAAAGACTGCGAGTGCGACTCCGGGAAACCATAGGCGGCGAAAGCCACAATTTTGGCCCACAACTTGTCCGCGACCTCCCCGGCAATCCCGTTGGTTTCCTGCAATCCGTCGTAGAAACGCTGCTTGAGTGCTGCCATCTTGGCCGGCGAGCGCTTCGAGCCCATCGCGCGCCGCAAATCATCAGCCTCCGCGCCGCTGAAACCAGCGGCATCGACAGCAATCTGCATGAGTTGCTCCTGGAAAAGCGGAATGCCCAGCGTCTTGCCCAGGGTTTTCTCCAGCACCGGGTGGTCATACTCCACCGGCTCCTTACCATCGCGGCGGCGCAGGTAAGGGTGCACCGACCCGCCCTGGATGGGACCCGGACGGATGAGCGCTACCTCCACGACGAGATCGAAAAAGACCCGGGGCTTGAGCCTCGGCAGCGTATTAAGCTGCGCGCGCGACTCCACCTGGAACACACCCACCGCATCCGCGCGGCAGAGCATGTCGTAGACTTCCGGGTCCGCCAGGTCCAGCTCCCACAAGTTGACCTTCCGGCCGGTGGTCTCCTCCACCACGTCCATCATGTGATGCAGGGCCTCGAGCATGCCCAAACCCAGCATGTCGAACTTCACCAGGCCGGCTGCAGCACAATCGTCCTTATCCCACTGCAGCACCGAACGGTTCTCCATGCGCGCCCATTCCACGGGCACGACATCTGCAATCGGCCGGTCACACAACACCATGCCGCCGGAGTGAATACCCAGGTGGCGCGGCTGGCCGAGGAACTGCTCGGCCAAGGATTCGACGTCGCTAGGCGCAGGAGCCACACCTTTCGACCATGCATCGACCGAACCTTGCGGGTAGCCCAACGCCCAGGCTGCATCCCGCAGCGCACCTTTGCGGCGATACGTAATCACGTTGGCCACCTGCGCGGCACGCTCGCGGCCGTGTGTGGCGTAGACGTATTGGATAACCTCCTCGCGGCGGCCTGATTCAATATCAATATCAATATCCGGCGGGCCATCACGGTCCGGGGAAAGGAAGCGCTCAAAGAGCAGACCCGCGGAAATCGGCTCCGCATTCGTAATCCCCAGCGCGAAACACACCGCGGAATTTGCCGCCGAACCACGCCCTTGACACAGGATATTCTCCCGCCGACAAAAATCCACGAAGTCGCACACAATAAGGAAGTAACCCGGAAAGCCGAGCTGCTTCACGACGCCCAACTCATACCTCATCTGCTCCCACGCCCGCTCCCTAATCTCCTTAGGCCGCGTGGCGTAGCGCGCTTTCGCACGTTCGAAGGTGAGGTGCTCCAACCAGGACATCTCGGTATGCCCCTCCGGCACGTCAAAATCCGGCAGGTTGGGCGCTAGGGCTTCCCAGGTGAAGCTGCACTCCTCCAGCACTCGGACGGTTTCCGCGATAAGTTCTGGACGGTCTGGAAATAGCTGCGCCATCTGCTCCCCCGAGCGCAGCCAGGACGAGCCCATGGGGTGGGAGTTGGGGGAGGCGTCGGCAAGCGCGAGGCGCCGGGACAAGGCTTGTTTGGCCCCAGCCAACCGCGCGTGTTCCCGTGTGGCGGCAGCCGGGCGGGCCGTAGCGATAGCGCGCGGAACCGGGCAGGAATCCAGCAGCGCGTGGTGGTCAACGTCCTCCGGAACTTGGGTACAGGAGTACTCCAAAACCATGCTGTCTATTTTAATTCTTTCGCTCAGATAGTCGAACTTCTCTGCCCATTCCCACCCCACAAGAAAGAAACAATGCTCCTGCAACTCCGCCGCAATATCCGCCAACGGCGGATAGACCACCGCATCTTTCTCCCCCGCCTCCATACGTGCACGGGAGATGAGCCGCGACAAACGGCGATAGCCCTCCGGAGTGCGCGCCAACACGGTCAGCGGCGCTGGTTCGAGGCTCAGTTCCGCGCCAAAAACAGCGGGAAGGCCGACCTTGGCGGCAGCCTCCGCAAACTTCATGAGCCCATAGAAGCCATCCCTATCTACCAGCGCCATTCCCCGCAGTCCCAGCTCGACCGCCCGCGCCACAAGCTCCTCCGGCTCAGAGGCCCCTTGCAGGAAGCTATAGGAACTCACCGCATGCAGCTCCGCAAAGGGCACGGCAGAGTACCCCGCCTTCGGGGCGTCCGTAGCGTCCGGCAGATGCTCCACCGACACGGGAATGGGGCCTGGGCGGCCAGACAAGATCCGCTCGACGCGGGACCACGGTAGCGCTGCACCCCCATTGAACCTCATAGCCCCACACCTTATAATCGAACACTCATTCCCGTCAAGGTTTTCGTTGAACAATTATCGGAATAGACAAAGCGGTTCAATCGTTGCTAGTTTTTCGAGCAGTGTAATCACCTGCGGTACCTCACCACGTGCCGCACAACCAAGAAGGGACACTAAGACCCATCATGAGCATCCGTCGCGTACTTGCTGCCACCTCGGCAGCTGTCATCGCCGCTACCGGCCTGGTCGCCTGCTCCTCCGATTCCTCGGACTCTGAAGCCAAAGGCGGCGGCGAAGAAATTACCAAGGACTCCACCATCACCATCGGCACCACCGACGCCAACATGGAAGAGTGGGCTGTCTTCCAGGACCTGGCCAAGGAGGCCGGCTACGACGTGAAGCTGGAGAACTTCGCGGACTACAACACCCCGAACCAGGCGCTGGATCAGGGGCAGCTGACCGCCAACAAGTTCCAACACCTGCAGTTCTTGGCCAAGTACAACCAGGGCAACGGCACCGACCTCGTCCCGCTCGCCTCCACCGAGATCTACCCGCTGGCCATCTACTGGAAGGACCACAAGGACCTCTCTGGCATTGAGGGCCAGGAAGTGGCCATCCCGAATGACTCCACGAACCAGGGCCGCGCTATCGGCCTGCTCGCTCAGGAGGGCCTGGTCACCCTCAAGGAGGACAGCCCGCTGATCCCGACTCCGCTCGACATCGACGAGAAGAAGTCCAAGGTCACGGTCACCCCGGTCGACGCCGCCCAGACCCCGGCCGCATACGGCGAGGGCAAGCCGGCTGTCATCAACAACTCCTTCCTGGAGCGCGCGGGCATCGACCCGAAGTCCGCTGTGGCAGAGGATGACCCGAACTCCACCGAGGCCGAGCCGTACATCAACGTGTGGGCCGTGCGTGCAGAGGACGCTGACAACGAGACCCTCCGCGAGCTGGCCAAACTGTGGAAGGACCCGAAGGTCACCGAGGCCGTCCTGAAGTCCTCTGGCGACACCGCCGTGGCTGTGGACCGCCCGCAGGAAGAGCTGCAGGAGATTCTGGACCGCCTCGAAGAGGAAGCCTAAGCCCCCGCTACTCCACATGTCCCCCCCCCCCCCCCCCCCCCCCCCCCCCC